>CAKMZE010000121.1:238-8048 GCA_929200295.1 uncultured Alphaproteobacteria bacterium | reverse complement strand
AATGTTGTTTTACCGTGGTCAACGTGACCAATCGTACCGATGTTAACATGCGGTTTTGTGCGTTCGAACTTTTCCTTAGCCATGAGAGGCCTCCTTTGTATTTGCGTAAGCGGCGCCCATCTCGGGTCACCCTACGGACTTTGTGTAGGGTGGGCCATTGGCCCACCGGTGGTTATGCGTATTTCGCCTGAATTTCTTCAGAGATATTGCTTGGCACAGGCTCATAATGATCAAATTGCATCGAGAACTGCGCACGGCCTGATGACATTGAGCGCAATGTATTGATGTACCCAAACATATTGGCCAGCGGCACCATTGCGTCGATTGCAATGGCGTTGCCACGTGTGTCTTGTCCTTGGACCTGACCGCGACGTGATGTCAGGTCACCGATAATACCACCTGTATATTCATCAGGTGTGATCACCTCGACCTTCATGATCGGCTCAAGTAGCTTTGCACCCGCCTTGCGCATGCCTTCACGCATACACATCCGTGCTGCGATCTCGAACGCGAGGATAGACGAGTCCACATCGTGGAACTTACCATCCAGCAGTTGCACCTTAAAGTCGATCACAGGGAAGCCCGCCAATGGACCAGAGTCCATCACAGATTTGATCCCTTTTTCGACGCCAGGAATATATTCCTTCGGCACCGCGCCACCAACAATCAGCGTCTCGAATGAATAGCCTTCACCCGGCTCTGTTGGCATGATGTTCAGCTTCACTTCACCAAACTGACCCGATCCACCAGACTGCTTCTTGTGGGTATAGGTATGCTCGACCGCATGGCCGATCGTCTCACGGTAGGCCACCTGTGGCGCACCGATATTGGCTTCAACCTTAAACTCACGCTTCATGCGATCCACAAGAATATCGAGGTGCAATTCGCCCATACCCTTCATGATCGTTTGACCCGACTCAATGTCAGTCTCAACCCGGAAGGATGGATCCTCAGCAGACAAACGCTGCAACGCAAGACCCATTTTCTCTTGGTCGCCTTTGGTCTTAGGCTCAACCGCGATCTCAATCACAGGATCAGGGAATGTCATGGTTTCAAGCACCACAGGATCGTTTTGCGCACAAAGCGTATCCCCTGTTGTGGTGTTTTTCAGACCACCCAGCGCGATAATATCACCTGCAAACGCTTCCGCGATTTCTTCGCGGTCGTTTGAGTGCATCATCATCATACGGCCCACACGCTCTTTGTTCCCCTTAGTGGAGTTGAGCATTGTATCGCCTTTGTTCAGCGTACCTGAATAGATCCGCGTGAATGTCAAAGAACCAACAAATGGGTCGTTCATGATTTTAAATGCCAAAGCAGAGAACGCCATATCATCATCCGCACGACGAGGGATGTCACGCGTTTCTGTTTCATCACCTGGCTTAAAGCCCATGTAATCAACAACATCGAGCGGGCTCGGCAAATAGTCGATCACAGCGTTCAAGAGCGGCTGAACGCCTTTGTTCTTAAACGCAGAGCCACCCAGAACAGGAACGAATGACATTGACAGACAAGCCATACGGATCAGCTTGCGCAATGTTGGCACGTCAGGCTCATTGCCTTCCAGATACTCCATCATCGCGTCATCGTCTTGCTCAACAGCAGCTTCGACAAGCTTGTTGCGCCACTCAGCGGCTGTGTCAGCAAGATCTGCCCGAATAGGGGCTTTGACCCAAGATGCACCAAGGTCTTCGCCCTGCCACAGCCATTCTTCCATGGTGACAAGATCAACCAAGCCTTCCAGCTCAGTTTCGGCACCAATGGGGAATGACACAGGGATCGCCCGTGCACCTGTGCGGTCTTCGACCATGTTAACGCAGTTAAAGAAATCCGCGCCGATCTTGTCCATCTTATTGACGAACACCATGCGCGGCACCTTATAACGGTCAGCCTGGCGCCAAACAGTTTCTGTCTGCGGTTCGACACCTGCGTTGGCGTCAAGCACACAGACCGCACCGTCAAGCACAGCCAATGAACGTTCAACTTCGATTGTAAAGTCAACGTGACCGGGTGTGTCGATGATGTTCAAACGGTGCTTAGCAGAATCGGCGTTTGTGCCGTCTTCTGTGCGCTCCCAGAAGGTGGTTGTCGCAGCTGAGGTAATTGTAATACCCCGTTCCTGCTCTTGTTCCATCCAGTCCATCGTCGCCGCGCCATCATGCACTTCGCCAATATTATGCTCTTTACCTGTATAATACAGGATGCGCTCGGAACATGTGGTTTTACCGGCGTCAATATGCGCCATGATACCAAAGTTGCGGTAGAGTTCGAGGGGATATTCGCGTGCCATTGGTCTGCTCTTTCCTCTAAATTACCAGCGGTAATGGCTGAATGCTTTGTTCGCATCGGCCATTTTGTGGGTGTCTTCGCGTTTTTTCACGGCAGTGCCGCGGTTATTGATGGCATCCATCAATTCACCGGCAAGGCGCTCTTCCATCGTGTTTTCATTGCGCTTTTGCGCGGCAGAAATGAGCCAGCGAATGGCCAGCGCCTCGCGGCGCTCGGGGCGCACGTCAACAGGCACCTGATAAGTAGCACCACCCACACGGCGTGAGCGCACTTCAACCGCAGGCTTGATGTTTTCAAGGCTTTCGTGAAACACCTCAACTGGGCTCTTCTTGAGTTTTTCTTCAACGCGATCAAACGCGTTATAGACAATCCGCTCAGCGACGGCTTTTTTGCCATCGATCATCAGATTGTTCATGAATTTAGTCAGAACCTTATCGCCATATTTGGCGTCAGGCAAAACTTCGCGTTTTTCAGCGGCGTGGCGACGTGACATGTGACTGTCTCTCTCTTCGGTTCGGGCGACGGTGGGCAAATTGCCCCCCCTACATATGGTGGGTAGGGTGGGCAATTTGCCCACCGCATAAATTACTTGGGACGTTTAGCGCCATATTTTGAACGGCGTTGTTTCCGATCCTTGACACCTTGGGTATCGAGCACACCACGCAGAATGTGGTAGCGCACACCTGGGAGGTCTTTGACACGGCCGCCGCGGATCAGCACAACAGAGTGCTCTTGCAGGTTGTGGCTCTCGCCTGGAATATAGGAAATAACCTCAAACCCGTTGGTCAAGCGCACCTTGGCCACTTTCCGCATCGCAGAGTTCGGCTTTTTCGGCGTTGTTGTATAGACACGTGTACAGACGCCACGCTTTTGCGGGCATCCTTCCATATGGAGCGACTTAGATCGCGTAACTTTTGGCTGGCGCGGCTTGCGGATCAGCTGTTGAATCGTTGGCATCGTTTGATGTTCCCATCTATTCCTATGTGATGCGCCCCTGGCAGGGTACGCGTAAAGCGGTATGGTTACTTCGCGCCACTCGTCTCCGAAAAGCACAAAAATTCCGCAGTCAAACCCTTACCGGAGGTTTGGTGCGGCGAAACTGCAGAGGAACAAGGTAACAGTAACCCGGTTCTTGACCATTTCAGCAATGATAGTCACGCAAAGAGGAATCCCCCTTACGTAGATGAGCGGCGTATAGGCAGTTGTAAGAAATGTGTCAACAGCGCGACTGGCTATTCGCGTGCTTTCCATGACACAGCAGGCCCGCAATGTTCAAATGGCAAATTATTGCGCCCAGCTAACAGCCAATCTTGCCCTGTGACAGCTTCTATAGCTATGCTTACATCAAATAAATTCACAGCCAACAGTATAGGATCGCCCTTATGCAAATGAAATTCATCGCACTTGCTTTAACCACCCCTTTTCTCTCGGCCTGTGATGACCCATTGCCGCCCACCGCGGGCATCGCTAGCTATAATGCAGCGCGCGCAAATTATAATGCATTCAGCGCGCTTCCCGCCTCAACACTTCCTTCAACAGGCAGCGGCACATACACCGGGAAAATGAGCGCCGATGCAAACGTTGATTTCAAAACGGGTTATGCGATTGTCGGCGATTTAGAGCTGGAAATTGATTTTGCTGAGAGCTCAGATAATATCTCTGGCACGATTGATAATATCAATCTCATTGATCGCTCTACAACGAATAACAGCCAGCAATTCACGGGTGCGGATACTGAAACGCCGGGCAGCCTCACAATAAGCGGGACTGAGGTTAACGGCAGCCTCTCTGCAACCGCCACGGGGTCTTTAAGCGCGGTTATTGACGGGCCTACCGTTGCAACAACCGCAGTTATGAATTTACAGCTCACCGGAAACACACGCACAGATACGACGACCGCTGATACTGTGACAGGTACTATCACAGGTGGGGGCAGCGGCACGACATTTAATGGTATGGATGTCGAGATCAGCAACGGGTCATTTTATGGAAACGAATGATCTCACCGCTTGATCTATGCGAGCGGCCTTAAACGCCGCTCGCGATAGAGCGTGAATAACCCCATTGCGACGACGATCCCTGCGCCAAACATCGTCATTGCTGAGGGGATATCATCAAACACCACCACACCCAAAATCACAGCAACCAAAAGGCTCGTATAGCGAAACTGTGCGACAAACCCGATGTCCCCTGATCGCATTGCCGCGACAGAAAAGACATAGCCGCCAATGATAAACACCGCAGCCCCGCTAAGTTGCAAAACCGCAGGCTGCGTCACCGGCTGCCAGTCTTCAAACCACACACCAACACTCGCCATCAGCAAAACACCAACCGCAGCCATTAACCCAACAAGGGTTGAGGGCACATCATCGCTCATTTGTCGCGCTGCCAAATCGCGGATGGTGATCATCCCCACAGCAGCAACGCCGTAAAGCGTGTAAATATTGAAATCAGCCCCGCCCGGCTGCACGATGAACATCACGCCGACAAATCCGATAAGAATAGCCCCCAGCCTGCGCCACCCGATGCGTTCACGAAAAACGACCGCGCCCGCAAGTGTCACCGTGAGAGGCAGCGCTTGTAATATCGCACTCACATTCGCAATCGGCAGATAGGTCAGGGCCGTAATAAAGCACACAGTGCCCGCCATTTCAGACAGCGTGCGCAAGAGGATATACCCCCAATTCCGCCGCCCAAAATCAAAGCGCAATTGTCCCAAAACATAACACAAAGCCAACAAGGCAATCACAACAATCCCGCCGCGCAGCAAAATCGACTGAAACAGCGGCAGATCATCAGAGACGGCTTTCATAAACGCGTCATTGACGGTGAATGCCGCCATTGACGCCGTCATCGCCAAAGCGCCGCGCATATTCCCAGTGAATGGCATCAACGCACCCAAGCATCAGACGCGCAAGCGCCGGGCCTTAACGGCCCAAACGCCCATGAGCATCTTTGATTACATGTTGGGGAAATAATCTTCGCACCCACCTTCACGGTAGACATCTGCCGTACAGCAGTGCAGCCCGCCACCGAATGCATATGCATCGCGTAACTCTACCTCGACGACTTCCATGCCCAGCTTATCCATCTGCTCGGCCTGATAGACTTCGGATTTCTCAACGCACACCGTCTTGGGGTCGAGCACAAGCACATTCATCGACAACCATGTTGACGAATAGCACAGCGGCGGCGGCGCATTATGCGCAGGCTGTGCGGCATCCACGATTTCCCAATCGTTCTTTTCATACATCTCGCGCTGCTCTTTTGGCAGGCGTCGCTGTGGATTGTTTAGGATTTGCCCCGGACGCAATGGCGTGAATGTCGCGTCGATATGAATAGGGTACGGATCACCGGGAAAGTTTACCGTATGCACGCGGTGCTCTGGGAAGTGCCGTTTGAGCCATTCAATCCCCTTGAGGTTCGTGGTGAACCCATGTTGCACAACCAGATCGCGACCAAAGCGCAAGACATCCGCGGCATCAAACAGCGGCTCTTCTTCGGTGGTGACAAAGAACTTTTCCTCAGCCCATTGCAGGCGCTTGGCCACACCGATCTTATCGCTCAGATAATCGGGGTGGTAATCCGCATCCGTCAGGCGCGGCTTTGGTGCGCTCTCATGGCGAAAGTTCGGATCTTCATCGAAATACTGCTGCATCAACGGGCGGTAATTCAGATATTCGAACCAGCGACAGCGATAGGACATCGTCGCCTCGAGCATCTCTGACCCAACCGTGAGCAGGACATCCCGCGGCGGCATGCAGCCGAACTGGCTATCGGTGTGAAAATCCGGGGTCGTTGCTGGCTGGGAGTGGTCAATCGATGTCGGACGATCCACACGTACGCCACGGCTTTGCAATTGCGCTGCAAAGTTATCAAGCAGCTCATTGGCCCGATCAATCGTTTCTTGTGGGCGCTTGCCCCATTGCCCACGCATATCACTGTCTTCTGGCACCTTTGCATCAAGTGCTGGCTCTTCTGGCGGGATATGACAATCATCGGCACGGCCAACGATGACATGACGCAAGGGATCCCATTCATTCCAGCTATTGACGACAGTTTTTTGCACGATGCAGTCCTTTCAATACGATCTTTGGCAAACTCGTAGGACGGAATTGAAACGGCGGCAAGGGCTTGTTGGAGAAGACAATTTATAGTTTCAAAGGCACAATCAATATTAGGCGCGATATATTTATTCAAATATATAAAATATTTTGAACAATTGTTGCGCTGCGCTTGCAAACACATTATCTCTGCACTTGCAAAATTTATTCCACACCGCGTGAAATGGACACGACATGACCCAAGACGCCTCTACCATCCTCCCTTCGCTTCTTTTGCACACGGCCAATAGCCTCGTAGCCGTTGATACGGTCCTCAGCCAAGCCACAGAGCACCTGCGCGCCCGCGTTACCGATGAGATCGGCAAGATCACCCCCACCGTGATGGACCAACATCAAAACGCCGCCCATGGGCTTGCTTGGCTCGCGACATATGCGCAATCCCTGCGGCAAATGCACATTTGGGCAGAAAAGCTCGATGCCCAAGGCCGCTTTACAGACATCGAACAGCTTTTATTACAAATCGGCTTTGGGGAATATCTGTCGCAAATCGCGGGCGGCATTCCCATGAACCAAACAGAGATTATTCGCCTGCATAATATTGGGTTATCGCAAGCGCAGATAAGCCATTTTTCCACCGATGCCGTGACAACATTGATCCAAAACGGAAATACAGCTGACGCCCGCAAGGCACTGGTATCGCGGATGCAAGACCACGCAGCAGATACAACGCTGGGGGCAACCGGGCTTGACGATGAACTCGAGATGATCCGCGCGCAGTTCTATCGCTTTAGCCAAGAAAAGGTCGCGCCATTCGCGCATGATTGGCATCTCAATGATGAATTGATCCCTATCGAGCTGATCACAGAGTTGGCTGAAATGGGTGCCTTTGGGCTGACAGTCCCCGAGGAATACGGAGGCTTTGGGCTCTCGAAATCGGCCATGTGCGTCGTGTCAGAGGAACTGTCACGCGGCTATATTGGTGTCGGGTCGCTTGGCACCCGATCAGAAATCGCAGCCGAGCTTATCTTATGCGGTGGGACAAAGGCGCAAAAACAAAAATGGCTCCCCAAACTTGCAAGCGCTGAAATATTGCCAACCGCCGTCTTTACAGAGCCCAATACAGGCTCCGACCTTGGCGCTCTGCGCACCCGCGCGGCACAAGACAATGACACATGGGCGGTCACTGGCAATAAAACCTGGATCACCCATGCCGCGCGCACCCATATGATGACACTTCTGGCCCGCACAGACCCTGAAACCGACGACTATCGCGGCTTATCAATGTTTCTCGCAGAAAAAACGCCTGGCACAACAGACGATCCGTTCCCAACACCGGGCATGAGCGGCGGTGAAATCCCTGTGCTAGGTTACCGCGGCATGAAAGAATACGAACTGGCTTTTGATGGGTTTGAAATTGACGCCAAAAACCTACTGGGTAATGTCACAGGACAAGGATT
>CAKMZE010000121.1:0-228 GCA_929200295.1 uncultured Alphaproteobacteria bacterium | reverse complement strand
CGGCGAAACGGGCAAGGGATTTAAACAGCTGATGCAAACATTCGAAAGTGCGCGCATCCAAACAGCAGCGCGCGCCGTAGGAGTGGCACAATCTGCCCTTGATGTCGGCTTTCAATATGCACAAGACCGCAAACAATTCGGCCAAGCACTTATCGCTTTTCCACGCGTCGCAGATAAACTGGCGCTCATGGCTGTTGAGATCATGTTCACACGACAGCTCACCTATTT
>CAKMZE010000120.1 GCA_929200295.1 uncultured Alphaproteobacteria bacterium | reverse complement strand
GGCGGCATTATGGATCTTGAGGCGCAGGATACCGCAACCCCGCTGACCGTTATGATCAAACGCGCCACGATCAAACCGCATGTCCGGTTTGCATTGCCAGCGCCGCTTGCCGATCCGCTTGCGGACATTCGGGTGCACACACAAACGGCCGAGGCGTATTTTGTGAAGGCGGGTGACTACATCCAAATCCTTGACGTGGATGGCCGCCAATGCACCGATTTTGAATGTTTCAGTGCACGCAAGCTTGATAAAGGGATTGAACACGCGCTTGACGTGACCACGACGCGCACGTTGATGGGCCATGCCTACCCGATGCCCGGCCTGCACGCGAAATACTACGACCAAGAGATGGTGCCACTGGTCGAGGTGGTCCAAGACACTTGCGGGCGGCATGATGCCTTTGCGATGGCCTGTGCCGGTAAATACTATGATGATATTGGCTATCCCGGGCATCCTAATTGCTCTGATAATTTCAACACCGCACTTGCCGAATACGGTGTGACAGGGCGCCCCGGTTGGATGGCGATCAATTTTTTCTTCAATACAGGCATTGATGAACACGGTGTGATGTACACGGATGAGCCGTGGTCGCGCCCTGGCGATTATGTTTTGTTGCGCGCGTTAACAGATATCGTCTGCGTCAGCTCTGCCTGCCCGGATGATACGACCTCTGCTAACGGCTGGAACCCAACAGACATTCACGTCCGCACATATTCGGGCAAAGAAACATTCAAAAAATCAATCGCGATCCGCACAACGCCAGATTCGGAGCCAAAAATGACAAAAGAAACCGGTTTCCACGACAGCTTTGCCAAGCACACGCGGAACTTTGTTGAATATAACGGCTATTGGCTGCCCAATTGTTTTGCTGCCGCAGGCCCGATTGAGGAATACCGCGCCTGCCGCGAAGACGTGGTGATGATGGATCTGTCGCCGCTGCGAAAGTTTGAAATCAACGGCCCAGATGCAGAGGCGCTCTGCCAGTATATTTTCACGCGGAATATGAAGACGCTGCCCATCGGTGGCGTTGTGTATACCGCAATGTGCTATGAGCATGGCGGTATGGTGGATGATGGTACGGTCTACCGTCTGGGCCGTGATAATTTCCGCTGGATCGGCGGCTCTGATTACGGGGGTGAGTGGATCCGGGAGCAAGCCGAGAAGCTGGGGCTAAAGGTTTTGATCCGCTCGTCGACGGATCAGTTGCATAATGTCGCCGTGCAAGGGCCAAAGAGCCGCGATCTCTTGCGCGATCTTGTTTGGACAGCCCCGCATAACCCCGCGTTCGATCAGATTGATTGGTTCCGATTTTCACCCGCGCGCCTGCGGGGTGAGGCCGGCACGCCCTTTGTGATCAGCCGCACAGGATACACGGGCGAGCTAGGCTATGAGGTCATGTGCCACCCGAAACATTGTACTGAGGTTTTTGATGCGATCTGGGAGGTGGGCGAAAAATATGGGCTAAAGCCGATGGGGCTTGAGGCGTTGGACCTCGTGCGGATTGAGGCAGGCCTGATCTTTGCTGGCTATGATTTCAGCGATCAGACCGACCCGTTTGAAGCAGGTATCGGCTTTACCGTGCCGCTCAAATCCAAGCCCGATGATTTCATTGGCCGCGACGCCCTGATCCGCCGTAAAGAAAACCCGATGCGCAAGCTCGTGGGGCTTGATGTCGGATCCGAAGTGGAAATCGGCCATGGCGATTGCGTGCATATCAGCCGCGCTCAAATCGGAGAGGTCACATCAGCTATGCGCTCGCCCTTACTGGGTAAAAACATTGCAATGGCGCGGGTAGATGTGGCGCATGCCGCCTCTGGAACGGTGTTGGAAATCGGCAAACTCGACGGCCATCAAAAGCGCCTGCCCGCAACAATCCGCCCCGATCTCGCGGCCTATGATCCAAAGAAAAAACGTCCGCGGTCATAAACCTGCGTTGCAGTTTTCCTGACCTTACACACCATCTAAGCTCGCAATATCAAGGATTTCGCCCTTAAACGAACCTTGGATGAAGTGCCTGCTTTGGATGGCATGAGCAAGGGTGAAGCTCTTCAGATATTGTCGGACTTCCTGAAACCCCGTATTGCGCAGGCGCGACGCGGCGGGTTATCTACGAAATCCTTTGAGGGTATCTGTAAAGACCTTACAGTTGCATACGACAGTGCGAAGTTCAAAACAATGAACACAAGGCCGCTTCTACCATCCATTAGAGGCAAATGGTGCGCACTCTATTGCTTTCGCCAATCAAAAAGTGCTTTGAGCTGTCTCAGTGCCTGCGCCGCGCCGGGGTTTGTGGTGCGTTTTGTATACGTACGTGATGTATAATATCTGTGCGCCAATAACGTTCGTCGTTCAGGATATGCTCGGGCAGTTTTTCCTTGAGAAACGTGCGTCTGCGCATTGGCGCGACATCTGCGATCGCATGCGTGCCGTAGCGCGCGAATTTGTCGTTTAGGAACCCATTACGCAGGAATGTTTCACGCTCTTTGAGGCGGCGAATATCTTGGCGGATGATTGCGAGCTCATCAGCCGGATGGAGGTTACGTAACACCAATCTTTACCTTTTTCTGACCCTCCGCGGGTTACAAAACAGTAAAATTCCAAAATTTTGGTTAATAAGACCTGACCAGCCTATTCCAATGGGCGTGCTTCATCGACCAGCATGACGGGGATACCACCGCGAATAGGGTAGGCAAGATGGGCTGCTTTTGACACAAGCTCTTGGTTTTGCGCATCATATGTCAGCGGGCTATGGGTTTGGGGGCAAATCAACGCCTCAAGCATTTTAGGATCAAAGCTTGCGTCACTCATTGTATCGTTTCCTCTGCTGAGCCACCACGATTGGCGTATTCGATCAGAGTTGTGAGCGTTTCTCGGCGTGTGGTCAATGAGGGGGCCTCGAGCAAAGCTTGTTTATCCTCGGGTTCAAAGGGGCAGAGCATGGAGAGTGAATTGACCAGCAATTCATCATCGGCATCATCAAGAGAGACCCAATCGGTTTTAAGGCCCTGGTCTTCAAAATAGCGGTTAAGCTTTTCCATAAAGCCATCACGATTAAAGGATGTGTCTTTCTCAGCGGGGCCTAGGTCGCGTTCAAAGCCTTGCCAGCTGACTTTGCAGCGACGATATGAAGTAAAGCCATCCATTTCATCAAGGACCCGAAACCGCGCGCCGCCAGAGAGGGTGACCATATAACGCCCATCTTCGGTCTCGGAAAAGGAGGTGACGCGCCCAACACAACCAATTGTGTGGAGCATTTCGCGTTGATCGGCCGCCTCGTAAGGTTGGACCATACCAATGAGACGCTCGCGTGTTTTCAACACATCCTCGATCATCGCCAAATATCGCGGCTCAAAGATATGCAAAGGCAAGCGGGATCGGGGCAAGAGCAATGCGCCCGGTAAGGGAAAGATCGGGATCACCTCGGGGAGGTCAGCAAAAGTTATCATGCTGTATGACCTAGTGCGATCCAGTGATCAGGCAAATATCAAAGACGATAGTTTGCGCCGGCCGTTTAATACCAATGGATCTGTTGGTTTAAGCGCCTCAAATATATTGAATAATTGCGCTTTTGCGGCGCCATCATTCCATTCGCGGTCACGGGCAAAAAGATCTAAGAGCTGCGTAATCGCCTCTTCTGTTTGTCCATTTGCGTGCAGGGCGGTCGCATAATCAAGCCGCGCTTGATGATCTGTGGGGTCCGCGTCAATAGCTGCTTTCAATTCGGCGAGGGGGCCGGCTTGCTGGGCTTGCCGAGCAAGGGTGATCTGCGCATAGACGGCTTCAAGCGCGGGGTCTTGTGAGATATCCGCGGGCGCACCGTTTAACACCGCTTCGGCCTGATCGATATCACCCAGAGCTAAATACCCCCGCACAAGCCCGGCATAGGCGGTGGCATTGTTTGGCTCTTCTTGCAAGACGGCGGCATAGGTTTCAACCGCATCCGTGACCTCGCCTGCCTCAAGCATCGCATCGGCGGCGGCAATGGCTGCTTCTAGCCCTTCTTCCTCAGGTTCCCCACCGAGGGCTGCAATCTTGTCGACAAAGGCATCAATCTCAGATGGCGGTAACGCCCCCTGAAAACCATCGACAGGCTGGCCGTTATGAAAGGCATAAACTGTGGGGATCGATTGCACGCGCAGCTGGCCTGCATAGCCTGGGTTTGCATCCACATCGATTTTGACAAGCTTTACGCGCCCGCCTGCGCGGGTCACGGCAGCCTCAATCGCAGGCCCTAATGTTTTGCAAGGCCCACACCAAGGTGCCCAGAAATCCACAATCACCGGCCCTGTTTGTGATGCTTCAATCACATCCTGCATGAATGTCGCATCTGTCCCGTCAGTGATATATGTTTGGTCTGTATTCGCTTGTGTTCCGCCCAGTTCAATCATTTTGGTTCTCTCTGCTACATATCAATGGCTTTGGGTCTCTATATGGTGGTGATGCTCGCCAGTCCAAGAGGAAAAACATTTCTCTATTTGGCCGCCGTTCATCAGCTGTGGTTGCGATCTTCAAAAGATCTCTTTGCTAAATAAGGTAACCATTTTGCCAATAACCTCAGGCCCGTGCGAATAAGGCAATCCATGGCCCGCTGTTTCGACTTCATCTTGTTGTGCAAAGGTGTTCCACGAGGCGAGCTGCCCAATGGCTGTGATTGGGATGACGTGATCCTTACGCGCCCAAATGGCAACAACAGGCACGGCCTCAATCCCCAGTCTGCGATGCTCATCCTCGAGCGTTTCGCTTAAAAACGCGCGGCGGCTTGAGAGCACAGATCGCAGATATCCCTTGCGCTTAAGTTCATCCAATTGCGCCTCGCGCAGCATCGGGCTGGCTTTCCCGCCGGTATTGATCTCTGCGCGCATGACGAGGGGGCCTAACATGGCGTGCAGCCAATCACCAATGACCGGGGTATCCCTACAAAACGCCCAAAACTTATCATCATGCATTTCGA
This sequence comes from uncultured Alphaproteobacteria bacterium, assembly GCA_929200295.1. Classification (GTDB taxonomy): domain Bacteria; phylum Pseudomonadota; class Alphaproteobacteria; order Rhodobacterales; family Rhodobacteraceae; genus Yoonia. The sequence goes on along the minus strand of CAKMZE010000120.1, from coordinate 3,122 downwards.
CACCCGTTGATGCGAGCATGACGAGCCGGTTCACGCGGTGTGGGTATTGTGCTGCAAACGCTGTCGCAATAGCGCCGCCCATTGAATAGCCAACAAGCACCAGCTCTTCATCCAAGCCTTGATCGTCGAGTAGTTCAGAAAGCTGTTCAACGAAAAAGGCTTTGTTTTGTGTGCCATGGGGGGCATCAGAAAACCCACGACCATATAGATCATAGACCAAGACGCGGTAGCCTAAATCAACCATCCCTTGGGCTATTTCCTGCCAGATTGCGGATGGTGTTGTCAGCCCATGCACTAAGACCGCAACAGGGCCGCGCACAGGCCCAACCCATTGGTAATGGGTGTACCCTACGGAAAGGTTGGCAAAATCACCGGGGGCGGCCGCGCGTAACGATTCTGAAACTGACAAGCGCAGTTTTTCACGTATCCAAGGCAGAACAGCTAATACGACGATGATTATGATGAACCACAATAACGACATCTTATACTACCCTTTCCAAATGACGGGAAACCAATCTTCCCGCAGCCTCTGCCCTTGTGTCATGTTATGCCCTTCAAACGGGGGGGACGTGCGGCCGGGGCGCGTAATATATCGCGCGTCGTCTCCGACCCAGCGTAGGGACAGCGCACGACGCCTGTGAGGTGCATGATTGCCGCGTGCACCATGTGCTGTGCGAAAATCAAATAGTACTGCATCGCCGGGTTCCATTGGCCATTCTAAAACCCGCATATCATCTGGGTTCGTGTCTGGATCGGGCACAGGCGTCCATTCACCGTCTTCGTAGAAATCGCTATCATCCGCCCAGCTCACGGGTCTGACCATGCGGTCCCACCGATGCGAGCCTGCAATAAACCGCAATGAGGCGTCTTTGACCGGATCAAGCGGCATCCACATGCTGACCGTTTGCTGCCCTTCGACAAAGTAATAGGGCGCATCCTGATGCCAGGGTGTGGGTTTTGGTGTGCCGGGCTCTTTGACCAGGACATGATCATGAAAAAACTGCGCTGATTGAGACTGCATCGCTGTTGCGGCCAGTGCTGCGGCGGGGCTTTCCCTTACGATCTGTTCGAATGCGGGGATATGGGTCCAGTTGCAATAATCGTCAAAGAACCGTCCTTCGGTTACAGCATTTTCCGAGGCATATTGCCCAGGCTCCGCAAGATTTTGTGCAACCCCTTCAGCCATTACATCCACCCAATCGCGAAAAATCCCGCGCACGACCACCGCGCCGTCACGTTGAAAATCTGCGATTTGCTCTGCTATCATCATTGGGTTTGCCATACATCAAGAATATGGCGGCTGGTCATCAGGTCAAGATGTGCGCCACCACCATTTTTAAAGAGTGTGATTTCGTCATCGCTCTTGCGCTGAAACTGATCAAGCGCGAAATAATCCGCAACCACATGTGATGAAGAAATAACACCATTGGCGATGGGGATTTTGAGTTCCCCGATATGATCAACTGTTGTGTGCATATTATCAACAAAAACACGTGCTTTTAGCAACGCCGCATCATCTACTTCACGCATATCGGAGCGGTAAGCCCCAATTAAGTCAATATGTTGACCCGGGCGTAGCCAATCGCCTTTGATCAAGGGTTCTGTCGTCATTGTGGCAGATGTGACAATATCAGCATCGCCTACGGCTGTTTCTAAATCATCAGCGATAGCCACCTCAGGAAACTCTGCTTGAAACGCATGTGCGGCCTCTGGTGTGCGGTTCCAGACGGTGAATTTTGCATCTGGAAAGCCTGCTGAATAGGCTTGTTTCAGTGACCGCCCAACAGTGCCAGCCCCGACGATCAGGATCTTACGGCTATCAGGCCGCGCAAGCCGGGTTGCGGCAAGAAGGCTGTCACCGGCGGTTTTCCATTTGGTCACGAGATGGAAATCCAAAATAGCTTCGAGCACGCCATCGGTGGCCGAAAATAGATTCACCGCGCCACCGATCATCGGCTTACCTACTGCGCGATTACCCGGAAACACCGTGGCACATTTCACGGCGATACCCATCCCCGCAATCCATGCGGACCTGTTCAGGAGCGTATTTTCACCCTCATACAAAAACACATCTTCAACATGCGCCTTTGGGCCGTTGTGCCCCTCGGCTAAGGCTTTGGTCAAAGGCAGCCAACCCAGCATCGCGTCGCCTTGGGCAAAGGGGATCATGATCGTCATTCTGCGGCCTCCGGGCTAAGTAACCCCTCTTGGACAAGACGCGCGGCCCAGTCCTGAGGTGATACAAAAAGATGCGTTTGCCAGCCGCGTATCGTGGCGGCGTCTAGGTTTTCCTGCCTGTCATCTGCAAAGAGTAAGGCGCTGGGCGTGATGCCACATCCTTCTTCTAATGCCTCGTAAATGGGCGCCCAAGGTTTCACCTTGCCCAAATACCCAGAAATATAGCGCTGATCGAACTCATCCAAAAACGGGTAGACAGGGCGCGCGAGCTCAAAAGTTTGGATGCCAAAATTTGACAGTGCGAAAACCGGAACACCTGCTGCACGCAATGCCCGCAAGAGCCGCACAGAATGCGGGATGTCTGGTGTTGCGATCTCAAGCCAGCGATCATGCCACATCATGATTTCATCATGAAATTCCGGATAGGCTTTGGCTGCTTCTTCTATCGTTGTGTGAAAATCCTCACCCTGATCAACCTTGTCATTGATCGCGTGCAGATCAACGGCTGCAAACATCTCTTCCCGGCGTTTTGGGCCAATCACACCGTCATAAAACTGCTCGGGCTGCCAATTGATCAAGACATTCCCAATATCAAAAACAACCGCTTCAATCTTTGTCGTTGGCGCTCCCTCAATTTTAGCCCACTTTAACGTGCATTTTGGCCGCGTCTAGCGGCGCATGCGCGGTGTTTGTGACAAAGTGGCCTGCCTGTTCTCGCGCCAAACCGTAAAGAGCCCGGATGCGATGATCAGTACAATTCCAGCGTAGGTGATCATATCGGGGTATTCGTTAAAGACCACGATCCCCCAGATCACGGCAAGCGGCATCGCGAGATATTCAAAGGGGGCAACCAGTGCCGCCTCAGCCACGCGGTAAGCTTGGCTAATGAAAAACCCAGCAAAGGCGATCCCAACGCCAAGCACGATGAACTGTAGGAAATCATT
>CAKMZE010000119.1:2457-8138 GCA_929200295.1 uncultured Alphaproteobacteria bacterium | reverse complement strand
TGCATGCCGCGGTCTAAAAGCGCCTGCGCGATCTCATCTGGTGCGTCTGTCCACAAGCGCCAGATCTCTTGCGTGGCGGCCCGCGTTGCTTGCATATTAGGTGCCGCGTTAAGCGCGGTGGTTAAATTTGCGAGCGCAGCTGCGTGATCTGGGCTTGGCGGGCAGGTTTCTGCATGCAATGATTGTGCCGCAAGGATGAACGCAAATATATATCTCATGGCTGAAAATGTGGGGCGGAAGCCTGTCCCGTCAAGCCTATTCATCAGGCGGTGTCATCGCGTCCTCTTTGACAGCTTGCATCGCGACATAGGTTGATGTGTGAGAAACATATGGCAGTGTTGATATTTTCTCTGCTAGAACAACGCGATAACCGCTCATTCCTGAGGTGCGGACTTTGAGAAGATAGTCAAAAGACCCTGCGATCATATGGCATTGTTCGATCTCGGCAATTTTCATCACAGCATCGTTAAAGACGCTTAATGCCGCTTCGCGCGTGTCTGATAGCTGCACCTCGACAAAGGTCACGTGGTCACGATCAAGCAAGATCGGATCGTATAGCGCGCGGTATCCGCGAATAATGCCAGTTGCCTCAAGATGCCTGAGCCGCGCTTGTGTCGGGGATTTTGACAAACGAATGCGCTTTGCAAGATCAGTGATTGAGATACGGCCCTCGGTGGCCAGCGTGTCAAGAATCGCGCGGTCAAAGGCATCAAGCGTCATAGTCATATGTCCTGTGTGTTTTTCATATAGTTCTCAATGTGACTTAAAATATCACAATATCAGGAAATATGAACGTAAAATTTGCAATATACAACGTACATCATCTTTTGGGATAAACGCCATGAACTTTGAAAAATTTGCCCCTTATCGCAAAGCGATTGATGAGGCCAAGTATGATGATGAGGTCGCCGTGGTGACCGCATTGGCGCAACAGGCCGCACTTTCATCCGATGACAGGGCGCGCTCAGCCAAACGGGGTGCTGAGCTTGTTACCGAAATACGCGCTAGCGATGATCTGGGCTTGATGGAGGTTTTTCTCGCGGAATACGGGCTTTCGACGGATGAAGGCATTGCGTTAATGTGCCTTGCAGAGGCGCTGTTGCGGGTTCCCGATGGGTATACGATGGATGCGTTGATTGAGGATAAGATCGCGCCGTCTGATTGGGGCAAACATCTGGGTGCGTCTGCGTCATCGCTTGTGAATGCCTCAACCTGGGCTTTGCTGCTCACAGGGCGCGTTTTAGATGATCAACAGCCGGGGATAACGGGTCATTTACGTGGTGCGATCAAGCGTCTGGGTGAGCCAGTGATCCGTGCCGCTGTGGGCCGTGCAATGCGCGAGATGGGACGCCAGTTTGTCTTAGGGGAAACCATCGAAAAGGCGATGGTACGGGCGCAAGACATGCAAGCCGAAGGGTTCACCTATAGCTATGATATGTTGGGTGAGGCAGTCCGCACAGAGGCCGATGCCCAGAGATATATGCAAGCCTATGCCGATGCGATTTCAGCGATTTCGGAACATTGCACAAAAGGCATGATTGCTGAAAACCCCGGTATCTCAATCAAGCTTTCAGCGCTTTTCCCGCGCTATGAGGTGGCACAGAAATCCCGTGTGATGTCAGAACTTGTGCCGCGTGTGATCACGCTTGCAAGAGCCGCAAAAGATGCGCACATGGGCTTTAATATCGACGCAGAAGAGGCTGATAGACTGTCATTATCTTTTGATGTGATTGCGACTGTGCTCTCTGATGCCGAGCTTGCAGGCTGGGATGGCTTTGGCGTCGTTGTGCAGGCTTACGGACCGCGTGCGGGGCATATGATTGATGGCATCGCCGCTTTGACAGAGCATCTTGAGCGTAAGATCATGGTGCGATTGGTCAAAGGCGCCTATTGGGACGCAGAGATTAAGGGCGCCCAAGTCGAAGGGATGGCTGGCTTTCCTGTTTTCACGCATAAAGCACATACCGATATCAGCTATATTGCGAATGCGCGCAAATTGCTGGCCATGTCGCACCGGATTTATCCGCAGTTTGCGACACATAATGCGCATACGGTTGCGACGATTCTAGATATGGCCGCGCAAATGGGTTGCGACCCAGATGATTTTGAATTTCAGCGGCTACATGGCATGGGCGAGACTTTGCATCGGATCGTCAAGAAATCTGAAAAAACAAGGTGCCGCATTTATGCACCTGTGGGCGCGCATGAGGATTTGCTGGCCTATCTGGTGAGACGATTACTCGAGAACGGTGCCAATTCAAGCTTTGTCAATCAAATCGTTGATGAGAACATCCCAGCAGAAGAGGTGGCGACCTGCCCATTTTCTGCGGCTGCGTCACAGGTGAGCCTGCCCAAGGGTATTGATCTATTCCAACCTGAGCGCAAAAATTCAAAAGGTTTTGACCTGACCCATGAACCGACGCTTGCGCAGATTGAGACAGAGCGTGCGCTATGGGGTGATGCGGTGTTTCATGCAAAGCCGATGATTGCTGGCGATACACAGACCTCAGAAGGGCAGGATACGCGGAACCCTGCGCAATTTGCAGATCATGTGGGGTATGTTTTGCCCTCAAAGGCGCAGGATACAGCGACGGCTTGGGAACATGCGACGCCATGGTCAGCCATACCCAGCGATCGTGCACACATTTTAAATACGGCTGCCGATGCGTATGAGGCAGCAGCAGGGCAGATATTTGCTATTCTGGCGCGCGAGGCGGGCAAAACATTGCCCGATGCGATAGCCGAGCTGCGCGAGGCCGTTGATTTCCTGCGGTATTATGCAGCCCAAGGGCAGATGAATACAGCCCCTGCGCGCGGCACATGGGCCTGTATAAGCCCGTGGAATTTCCCGCTAGCGATTTTTACCGGGCAGATCGCTGCGGCCTTGGCCGCTGGCAATGCTGTTTTGGCGAAACCAGCTGAGCAAACGCCACTGATTGCAACGCTTGCTGTTGAATTGCTGCATCAGGCTGGGGTGCCCACAGCCGCGCTTCAGCTTTTACCGGGTGGGGGTGATATCGGGGCTGCGCTGATCAAGGATCAGCGACTGAAAGGCGTGGCCTTTACAGGATCAACGGCGACAGCGCAGAAGATCCGCAGCACCATGGCCCAACATGCAGCCCCCGGTGCGCCGCTTATTGCAGAGACAGGCGGATTAAACGCGATGATCGTGGATAGCACCGCCCTGCCAGAACATGCTGTGCGCGATATCATCAATGGCGCGTTCCGCTCAGCTGGGCAGCGCTGCTCGGCATTACGCTGCCTTTATGTGCAAAGTGATATCGCCGATAAGCTGATCACCATGCTCAAAGGCGCGATGGATGAGTTGGCAGTGGGCGATCCATGGGACCTTTCCACAGATGTGGGTCCAGTGATTGACGCCGATGCACAAAACGCGATCCAAGCTCATATTGATAAAGCGAGGTCCGAAGGGCGGCTTATCCACGAAATCACGATACCAAAAGATGGTCATTTTATCGCACCAACAGCGCTAAAGGTCGATACGATTGGCGATATCACGCACGAGGTCTTTGGCCCTGTTCTTCACATCGCGACATTTGAAGGTGAAGAGCTTGACCATGTGATTGCTGATATCAATGCGACAGGCTATGGGCTGACGTTTGGATTGCATACGCGCATCGACGCGCGGGTGCAGGAGGTCGTCGCAAAGGTTGATTGCGGGAATATCTATGTCAATCGCGATCAGATCGGTGCCGTAGTCGGCAGCCAACCTTTTGGTGGGGAAGGGCTATCAGGCACAGGCCCCAAGGCAGGCGGCCCAGATTACCTGCCGCGGTTTACGCAGGCACCGATGCCTGATGTTGCATCTCAGTGGCAAGATGAAACGCCACAAATATTGCAGACTTGGGAGGGTGATTTCACAGCACCCAAGCAGCAAGAGGCCACTGATCTGCCGGGGCCAACGGGCGAATCTAACCGTCATGAGCATAAACCGCGTGGGCCAATCCTATGCCTCGGGCCAGGGGCCGATGCCGTAAGGGCGCAAGCCGCTGCTGTGCAGGCCTACGGAGGGATAGCGCGCACTGTCACAGGGCCGGTTGCGGCAGAGGATTTGATCACTAGTCCTGATATTGCTGGCGCTGTCTGGTGGGGCGACCAAGACCACGCACGCGCCTATGATACCGCGTTAGCACAACGGACGGGGGCGTTGACGGCGCTCATCACCACACAGATATCAAGAGCAGATGTGATGCATGCCACGCATGTATGTATCGACACGACCGCCGCAGGGGGAAATGCTGCGCTATTGGCGCAAATGGGCGGATAATGGCTTGACCATATGAGTGCCATCGCGGACGTATAGATCATGTTTCCAATTCGTGACCATAACCCATCGAACCGCGCGCCATATGTGACCTATGGGCTTATTGCCCTAAATATTGCCGTTTATATTTGGGGGTTCTCTGCGATGGCCACTGATCAGCAGGTGGCGCAGATCTATTTCCGTTATGCGGTGATCCCTGCAAGGCTGATTGAGGGCGATGGGTTTATTGCGCTGATCACAGCGCAATTTTTACATGCAGGGTTTTTCCATCTTGCGGGGAATATGCTGTTTCTATGGATATTTGGCGATAATCTCGAAGATAAATTTGGGCATATGAAGTTTTTGGGCTTTTACCTTCTTGGAGGGGTTGCTGCGTCGTTGATGCATGTCGCGTCTGAACCGGGCTCACCCGTTCCTTTGATTGGTGCCTCAGGTGCGATTGCGGCTGTGATGGGGGGATATCTGTTGCTATTCCCGAAAGCGAAGGTCGATATTTTCATCTTTTTAATTATCATTTTCCGTATTTTCCCCATTCCCGCATGGCTAATGTTGGGGCTGTGGTTTGCGCTACAAATGGTAAATGGCCTTGGGAATGATGCGGCCAGTGGCGTTGCCTATTGGGCGCATATTGGTGGGTTTGTTGTAGGACTAATCATGTGTGTGCCACTTTGGCGGCGTCTAGGTGGTGCACAGTTTTGGAGGCATACAGATTACCATCCCGATCATCCCGAAGCCACGTACCGGATAGGCAAAACAACGATCCCGAGTGTGCGGCGCTAATTACTGGTTGCGGATGACCTTTGCAAAGGCGGCAAAGACCTCACTGTTAGCACAGATGAGCGCGCCATCTTGTATGATATCGCCATTTGCATCTAGTGGCTCAATGATCCCGCCGGCCTCACGGACGATGATAATACCCGCAGCGATATCCCAGGCATGCAAGCGCCGTTCCCAAAATCCTTCGTACCGGCCCGCTGCCACGTAAGCTAGATCAAGTGCTGCGGCTCCATATCTGCGCACGCCTGCGCATGTTGGCATGATGCGCGCAAGATCTTGTAATGTCTCTGGTAAATCGCTGCGCCCTGCAAAGGGCAGGCCTGTGGCGAACAAAGATTCAATCATCCGGTGGCGGCCAGAAACCCGCATCCGGCTTTCATTCATCCATGCGCCTTGGCCTTTTTCGGCATAGAACATCTCGTCTTTGACAGGATCATAAATCACGCCAGCAACAATCTGACCTTTATGTTCAAGCGCGATGGAAACGGCCCAATGGGGCAGACCGTGTAAGAAATTTGTGGTGCCATCCAGCGGGTCAACGATCCAGCGACGGGTGGGGTCCTCGCCTGCGATTTCGGCACCTTCTTCGCCTAAAAACCCATATGTCGGACGCGCCGCA
>CAKMZE010000119.1:0-2447 GCA_929200295.1 uncultured Alphaproteobacteria bacterium | reverse complement strand
CTTATCTGCGCGGCTGACAAAGTCGCCCGGTCCCTTTGAAGAGACTTGCAGCTGCTCAACCTCGGTGAAGTCTTTGACCAAAGCGCGGCCCGCCTTGCGTGCCGTTTTCATCATCACATTTAGATTTGCGCTACCAGCCATACTGATCTCCTATGCATCAGGCAGCGCGTATAGGCTGTGATGCGCTGCGGAACAAGTAGAAAGCCATGCATCGCTTAACTGAATTTTGTGCCTTTTGATTGAAGAAGACGTACAGGCCAATTTAGCGCGGATGCATGCTCAGCACACTTTTATATAACTTTACGCAACAGACCCGCATGGCTGTCGCAATTACGCAGCACGATCAGCTCGCTCGGCTCGGGACTGCGTTGATATTGGTGCTCACTTGCTGGGGATTTATTGATCCCAATATTGCGTATTCATGGGCGCTTGCCATCGTCGGTGCAGAAATCGTGATCAGTGTCGTTGGTAAGCTTGTTACGTTTATGAAAACACCATTACGAAACCGCGTGGCTATTCTCATTTGGACGATCAATTGGGCCATGTTCACGTTGCAGCTTGGCCCAACGATCCTGCTTGCACAAACGGGGGCGCTACCGCTCTTTGCGATTGCATTGGTTTGGGTTTTCGCAAAATTCATTCGCGTGTCACATGCCTATGCTGCGTTCCCTATACAATGTGGAACGTTGATTTTCTCGCTCTTGGGTGCCACGGTTTCGATCTTTTTCGCATCCTACGGTGCGCCAGTGTCCGCCGGAACGCTACCCCAATGGACGGTGGCAGGATTGGCGATGGTGGTTTACATGATCAATATCTCTGAGGCCGCATCACTCCAAAACCAAGTGATGAAAGACTTGGATTTAGAAAAACAAAAGGCCGAAACGCGTCTCGAAGAGCTTGAATTTTTTGCAAACCATGACTTTTTGACCGGATTGTTAAACCGCCCCGCCTTTGAGGACGCAGCCGTGCGCATGCTGCCGCGTAGGCGATACCGTGACAAAGGGTATTTTGCCTATTTCTTGCTCGATCTTGATGGGTTTAAACCAATCAATGACAGTTATAGCCATGAAGCTGGCGATACAGTGCTAAAGGCCGTTGCAAAACGGCTCAAGCAATTTGTTGGCTCTCGCGGTGTCGTTGCCCGATTGGGGGGGGATGAGTTCGCTGTGGCGTTATCAAATCTACCCAGCATTGATGTCGCTATTCATATTGGTGAGGAAATGGCCGCGTTGCTGAAAACGCCGATAAAATACGGCGATGACCGGCTAACGGTTGGGGCAAGTGTCGGCATCGCTTTGACGAAAGATGCAAAGCAAACCGTTAAAACGCTGGCCGCAGATGCGGATCAGGCGATGTTTCAGGCGAAAAATGATCCGAGCTGTCATGCGAGACTTTTTGATGCTAGTGTTGCGGCCCCAAGGCTAAGCAATAATGACCGCGAAAGCCTAAAGCTTGCTATGCGCGAGCATCAAATTCTCCCTTATTTTCAGCCAAAGATCGCGTTGCAAACGGGTGAAATTACTGGGTTTGAAGCCCTCGCACGCTGGGAACACCCCACGCGCGGTCTCATGTTGCCGGGAAAGTTCCTGCCCAGCATTCATCAACTGGGTCTACATGGTGATTTTTTGTTGCACACAACTGAATGCGTGCTCGAGGCGGTGACGCAACTTCTTGAAGAAGGCTTGGACCCAGGTCAGGTCTCTGTGAACGTGCCCGAGGTGACATTGGCCACGCTATCGGGCCGCGAAGAAGTGCTGACCCTGATCGGGCGCTACCCCCAGGCACGCCAAAAGCTCACCTTTGAAGTGACCGAGGACGTGTTTATCGCGCGTGCGGGCAATATCATTCAAGAATCCATCACGGTCTTTCGCAAAGCGGGTATCCGCATTTCACTTGATGATTTTGGCACTGGGTTTGCGTCGTTCAAAAACCTACGCGAGCTGGAATTTGACGAGCTCAAACTGGATACCGCCTTTGTGCGTGATGTGGGGCAGAGCAACGACGCGGATGTCTTGGTGCAAGGCTTCCTTGACATCGGCAATGGGTTAAACGTGACGGTGATCGCCGAAGGCGTGGAAACCCCACAACAGCTCAGCCGCCTGCGCCGCATGGGCTGCGAATTTGCGCAAGGGTTTCTGTTTGGTAAAGCGCAGCCCATTGCGGAAGCTCGGCTCTTGCTCCTTGCGCAAGCACAACTGGCAGCGGAAGAAAACGGCGCACAGGGGTCGGCTGCTTAGTGTTTCATAGGGGGGGAACTCTTTAAGCTGTAAGCTGTTTGTGATCAATGAAAAGACCCTGAGACAGCTTGTCTTCGGTGCAATGATAGTGCCTCCCTATTTGGTATAGCCAGGATGCATAGGCATGAGTATGTCACCCGTCATATGACAGCGGGTTGTCCGTCATCATATGATTTGAGACAGATGGCAATTAAGCTTTGAAGAGTGATT
>CAKMZE010000118.1 GCA_929200295.1 uncultured Alphaproteobacteria bacterium | reverse complement strand
CCCAGGGTAAGGTGTGTCTGGGGACTGGCCCCCAGGGTAAGGTGTGTCTGGGGACTGGCCCCCAGGGTAAGGTGTGTCTGGGGACCCGCCCCAGTTTGTGATGCTCAATAAACGTGGCATAGAGCTAGAGAACGGTCTCGTATCAAAAATCGACCGCGATGCCCTTTCTCTCCCAATCGCCATACCGTACGGGCTCTGGCCCGTCGCGCCCGCCTAGCTCAGGTGGTAGCGCGGCGCCATCTGCTGCTTTGCGCCGGGCATCGGCCTCGGCCAATGCGCGCTGCGCTGCGGGAGGCAGCTTGTCTTTCTGGTCCTCTTGCATGGCAGTCTCCTTGATACGGCAGTGCGTTTGATATACGCCCGCTGGTGCAGATTTCAAGTCAGGTACACCGTGCAATCACATTCAGCGTCTTCCAAAGCAGGCTTGCCACCACGGCGTGCCGCGCATTATTTGCTGACCGCAATCATAGATGAAGGCCGCTTATTGTCCGAGCTGATCGGCGCGGGTGCCTTAGATCATCTGACCGTCGAAGACCGCGCGCGTGCGCAGCGGCTCGCGCTTGAGACATTGCGCGGCCTGGACCGCGCGGATCGCATGTTAAAACCCTATCTCAAAAAACCGCCCCCCCTTGGGGTGCAAAACGCCCTGCGTCTCGGGGTATCAGAGCTGACAAGCGGTGAGGCCGCGCATGGTGTTGTAAATGCCTATGTTGAGATCGTTAGCCGTGCCAAACGCACCGCCGCGATGAAGGGCATGGTGAATGCGGTTCTCAGACGCATTGCCGAAGACGGCAAATCAGGCTGGGACAAGCGCGCGATCCCCTTAACACCCGGCTGGTTGCGCCAACCGTTTGTCGCAGCTTGGGGGCGCAAAGCAGTTGAGGATATGGAGCGCGTGCATTTTGCGGGCGCGCCGCTTGATCTCACCGCAAAAACAGACCCCGAAACCGTTGCAAAGGCTCTCGGTGGGCAAGTGCTGCCTAATCAATCTATACGTCTTTTTGAGGCAAAGCAGGTCTCGCAATTACCTGGGTTTGCAACGGGGGACTGGTGGGTGCAGGATGCGGCGGCGGCGATGGCTGTGCAGGTTCTGGCGCCCCAGCCGGGGCAAACGGTGCTTGATTTATGCGCAGCACCGGGCGGAAAGACCATGCAGCTTGCGGCCCTTGGGGCTGATGTCACTGCCGTGGATATCAGCCTCACCCGTATGGCGCGGGTTGCGGACAATCTGAAACGTACGGGGCTTGCGGCAAAAATAGCTGTGAGCGATGCGTTTGCGTTTGAACATGCGGGCTTTGATGCGGTGTTATTGGATGCGCCATGTTCTGCGACAGGGACAATCCGGCGACATCCCGATCTGCCATATGCCAAAGACGGCGCTGAGTTTGGCGCGTTGATCGACCAGCAATCTGCGCTCATTGATCACGCATTGACCCTGCTAAAACCGGGAGGCACGTTGCTTTATTGCACCTGCTCCTTGCTGCCGGATGAAGGTGAGATCCAGGTGGAAGAGGCCTATGCGCGTCATCCTGATCTAGAGCCCAATCTCGCGGCCTATGAAAAACCCGGCATTGATCCTGAATGGGTCACACCCGAAGGGGGGCTACGCTTGCGTCCCGATTACTGGCCTGAGCTCGGTGGTATGGACGGATTTTATATCGCTTCACTCACCAAACCCACGACATAGGCTGTTATGCTCAGGATCTGGCGCGATAGGCAATTCGACGGGTGACAGAATCATCCTCAGAGCTTAAACAACAAGAAACAACAGCACCGCCACACGCATTTGCGTCATGGGGGTTACCAAAACGTAAGGTGGCAGGACCTTGACCAAATCGCTTTCGTGGCGCGACCGCCGCACGCATTTCATGCATCGCTATCACGCACGCAGGATCGCACGGGGTGCGCCTGTGACGGCTTTCGTATCGCAACCCGAACCGCGCACCATTGGCCATCTGGCACGTGGGCGCCAGCTGATTGCAGGTAACTTCTTGTTTTCTGGGCTCTTGGTCGAAAGCAAAGATCAGTCGATCTGGGATATCGCGGGCAACAATGATATTGTTTCATATGAGATACAGGGCTGTCAGTGGCTTGATGATCTCGCGGCTGTGGGTGACACAAAAGCACGGTTACTTGCGCAAGAATGGGTGCATGAATGGATCACGCGCTTTGGCGCCGGCAAGGGCTCGGGCTGGACGCCTGATCTCGTTGGAAAGCGGCTCATTCGCTGGATCAATCACGGGTTTCTTCTCTTGCGGGGGCAGGACAAAGAGCACGCGGATGCGTTCTTTCGCAGCCTTAGTCATCAGGCGCTTTTCTTGGCCAGACGGTGGAAGACATCGCATCCGGGGCTGCCACGCTTTGAAGCTTTGACAGGGATGATTTATGCGGGCCTGTCGCTTGAGGGTATGGAGCAGTATGTGCCGGCGGCTGTTGCGGTTCTTGCCCAAGATTGTGCGGTGCAAATTGATGACGAGGGTGGGATCGCCACCCGGAACCCCGAAGAGCTGTTAGAGGTATTCACCTTGCTCACATGGGCGGCACATTCTTTGGGCGAGGCGGGCCAAACGCCGCCCATTGCACTAATCGACGCGATCAACCGTATTGCGCCGACGCTGCGGGCCTTGCGCCATTCTGATGGCGGGCTTGCGCGATTTCATGGGGGTGGTCGCGGGTTAGAAGGGCGGCTTGATCATGCTCTGGCCAATGCCACGATCAAATCCGGCAGTAGCGACGGGCTTCATATGGGGTTTGCGCGCCATACGGCTGGGCGCACGTCTCTTGTGATTGATGCGCAGTTCCCACCCAAAGGCGCTGTTTCCGGCAACGCCCACGCTAGCACGCTGGCGTTTGAACTGACATCAGGGCGTCGCCCGATTATTGTCAACTGCGGGTCCGGGCATAGCTTTGGTGATGAATGGCGCCGCGCGGGCCGGGCCACAGCAAGCCATTCGACATTGTCCATCGAGGGGTATTCCTCATCACGGCTTGCAGCACCGGGGCGTGTGGGCACCCGTACGCAAGAGCTGCTCGAAGACATTCCAAACCTCGTGCATTGCGAATTTAGCGCGCTTTATGATGGGCGCCGAGTTGAGCTGTCGCATGATGGGTATCAGCATACCCATGGGCTCACCCATGCGCGTACATTTGACATTGCCGTGGATGGCAGGGGCCTTGTGGGCGAGGATATTCTCACAACGCTTAACCCCAGCGACAATCGTCTCTTTGACCGCGCACTTGATCAGTCAAAACTGAAAGGCGTGCCTTTTGCGCTGCGCTTTCATCTGCACCCTGATGTCGAGGCCTCAATCGATTTGGGCGGTGGGGCTGTGTCATTGACGCTCAAATCCGGTGAGGTTTGGATTTTCAGGCAAGACGGTAGCGCAGAAATGACGCTGAAACCCTCGGTTTATCTTGAAAACGGGCGATTAAAGCCGCGTGGAACACAACAAGTGGTTTTATCCGCGCGCGCAATCGCTTATGCGACACGTGTCCGTTGGTCTTTGGCCAAGGCGCAAGATACGCCAAACGCTGTGCGCGATCTTGTCACCGAAGACCAAGATTTAGCAGGGCCACATAATTCTTAAACTTAGAAGTCTTCCATGATTGATCTTGCTCCCTTACGCCGCGCGCTCCTTTCTGTTTCAGACAAGTCAGGGTTGATTGACCTGGCGCAAGCGCTGCATGCGCGGGGTGTTGAATTACTGTCCACAGGTGGATCCGCCCAAGCGCTGCGCGATGCAGGATTGCCTGTCAAAGACGTGGCGGAGGTCACAGGCTTTCCCGAGATGATGGATGGCAGGGTCAAAACGCTACATCCGGTTGTGCATGGCGGGCTTTTGGCGCGGCGCGATTATGAGAGCCATACCGCGGCAATGGATGCCCATGGGATCGGGGCAATCGATCTCTTGGTGGTGAACCTCTATCCATTTGAAGAGACGGTCGCCAAAGGATCAGACTACGATACATGCATCGAGAATATCGATATTGGCGGCCCTGCGATGTTACGCTCGGCTGCAAAAAACCATGACTTTGTGACTGTGAGCACTGATGTTGAGGATTATGATGCATTGCGCGCTGAGCTTGATGCGCATGATGGGCAAACAACACGGGCGTTCCGGCAGCGAATGGCACAGACGGCCTATGGGCGCACGGCGGCCTATGATGCTGCTGTCAGCACTTGGATGGCCGGGGCGATCGCGCTCAAAACCCCACGTAGGCAGAGCTTTGCTGGCACCTACGCACAGACAATGCGCTACGGTGAAAACAGCCACCAAGAGGCTGCGTTTTATACGGATGGCACCCATAGACCCGGCGTGGCCACGGCTGTGCAGCACCAAGGCAAGGCGCTGTCTTATAACAACATCAATGACACTGATGCGGCGTTTGAATTGGTCGCTGAGTTTGATCCAAAAGACAGCGCCGCTGTTGCGATCATTAAACATGCTAACCCTTGTGGTGCTGCGCGTGGTGCAACCTTGCGCGCGGCTTATCAAAACGCGTTTGATTGCGATCGGACCAGCGCCTTTGGCGGGATTGTGGCACTGAATCAGCCACTGGATGAAGAAACAGCGCAAGCGATCACAGAAATCTTTACCGAAGTGGTCATCGCCCCCGGCGCGTCAGAGGCTGCGCGCGCAGTGTTCGCGGCTAAGAAAAACCTGCGCTTGCTGACAACAGATGGGTTGCCGGATGTGACGAGCTCTATCCGCACAATGCGGCAGGTGGCAGGCGGCATGCTTGTGCAAGACAAGGACACAGGCTTTGTCGGCATGGATGACCTAAAGGTTGTCACTAAAGTCGCGCCGACATCCGCACAAATGGCAGATCTGCTGTTTGCGTGGAAAGTCGCAAAACACGTCAAATCAAATGCCATCGTCTATGCCAAAGATGGCGCCACCGTAGGTGTGGGTGCTGGGCAAATGTCACGGCTTGATAGCGCGCTGATCGCCGCAAAAAAGGCCGAGCGTATGGCAGATGCTATGGGGCTCACGGCCCCGCTCACGCAAGGCTCAGCCGTTGCGTCTGATGCGTTCTTTCCCTTTGCCGATGGTCTGCATGAGGTCGTGGCCGCAGGGGCGACATCTGTGATCCAACCAGGCGGGTCAATGCGTGATGATGAGGTCATCGCGGCCGCGGATGCGGCGGGGATCGCCATGGTCTTTACCGGAATGCGCCATTTCCGCCATTAATATAATTTGCGAAAGACAGATATGAAAACAGTTATTTGGTCAGGGTTTTGGGTGTTCTTGCTGGATCAAGCCAGCAAGTATTACGTGCTGCATATCCTGATGCTTGATCAGGTGAAACTGATTAAGATTTGGTCGCCCTTTCTAGAGTTTCGTATGGCGTGGAACCGGGGGATAAACTTTGGCATCGGAGCGTCATATGATCTGCGCTGGGTGTTGGTTGCGGTGTCTCTTGCGATCTCTATGGCTGTGCTGATTTGGCTGTGGCGCGTTGGCGGGACCTTTAAAATGCAGCTCGCCGCTGGCGTATTAATCGGCGGGGCAATGGGCAATGTGATTGATCGGTTGCTCTATGGCGCTGTAGCGGATTTTCTAAACATGTCATGCTGCGGTTTTGACAACCCGTTCGCCTTTAACATCGCAGATGTTGCGATCTTTGCAGGGGCCGTTGCATTAGCGCTTTTGCCAGAGACAACGACGGAAAAAGACAAGACCCCGTGACGTGCGCGCAAAGCTGTTGTATCAAACGATAAATAGGGAAAGAGGCATAATATGCACAAGATCTCTTTGATCGTAGGAGCCTTGGTTGTGTTGGCGGCGTGTTCTGCAGGACAGCGGCCTTTGCATGATTTATCGGCAAACTCTGCGGGGCCCGATGAATTTTCTGTCGTGCCTGTGGGAGCCTTGGAAATTCCTGATGATTTAGGGTCTCTGCCCGCACCAACGCCGGGGCAGGGAAACCTGACCGACCCTGACCCGATTGCAAATGCGGCGGTTGCCTTGGGCGGGCGTGCTGCGTCTGTTGCAGGTGGCGTGCCTGCGCGTGATGCGGTCTTGGTTGCAAAGGCGGCACGTTACGGTGTGACGCCCACTATTCGTGCCGATTTAGCCGCAGAAGACGCGACGTTTCGCGGGCGGCGCAGCGCCACACAGTTCTTTAACCTTTTGGGCTCAGGCCGTTATTTTAGCAGCTATGCATCCCAGCGTTTAGATGCCTATGCAGAGCTGGCGCGCTTTCGTGACTTGGGAGTAAAAACCCCAAGCGCGCCACCGTTGCAATAATCACCTTACTTACGGGTGCGCTTTACCTTACGGGCGGTTTTCGCGGCCTTCTTTTTGGCTGAACCTGCCTTGCGGCGCACAGGGCCACGACGCCCACGCTTTGTGCCGCGCGGCAACGCCGCGCCATCAAGGCTGATCAGATCAACGATTAGCCCGCCTGTGACGGGTGCCGCCTCTGTCAGGCACACGGTGACCTTTTGGCCAAGGTTGATCACCACCCCGCTATCGCCGCCCATGAGGGTCTGTGTTTCCCGGTCGTAGTGGAAATATTCTGCGCCTAAATTACGCATGGGGATCATCGCGTCAGCGCCGGTTTCATCCAGCTTCACAAAAACCCCGAACTTGGCGATGCCGCTGATGCGGCCCGACATTTCGGCCCCGATACGATCTGCCAAAAACGCGGCGAGATAGCGATCGGTCGTGTCACGTTCTGCGGTCATTGATCTGCGCTCGGTTTCCGAGATTTTCTGTGCCGTTTCCCCAAGATGATCGATATCATCTGGCGAGAGCCCATCATCACCCCAGCCATGGGCATTGATCAAAGCACGGTGCACAATCAAATCTGCATAGCGCCTAATTGGGGATGTGAAATGCGCATAGGCCCGCAGTGCCAGACCAAAGTGGCCAAAATTTTCGGGGTGGTAATAGGCCTGCGTCATCGCGCGTAGCGTTGAGATGTTGATCAGCTCGGCATGATCTGTCTCACCTGCTTGCGAGAGCAAGCGATTGAGATGCGCCGTCTTAAGCACCTGTCCCTTTGCGAGGGTCAAACCAGAACCTTGGGCCACCTCGCGTAGCGCATCTAGCTTTTCAGGAGCAGGCTCTTCATGCACCCTAAACAGCAATGGTGACTTTGCGGCGTTCAGGCTTTCTGCGGCGGCAACATTGGCGAGTACCATAAACTCTTCGATGAGTTTATGCGCATCTAACCTGTCTTTGAAATTCACCGAGGTCACCGTGCCTGTATCGTCCAGCGCAATGCGCCGCTCAGGCAGATCAAGCGCAAGCGGCTGTCTGCGCGCACGCGCTTTTTCAAGCGCGGCAAAGGCCGCGTATAGCGGGCGGATCACATCATCATAAAGCGGTTTTGTCCGCGCATTTGGCGCGCCATCCTGGGCCTGCTGTACCTCTTCATAATGCAACGAGGCATGCGAACGCATGAGCGCGCGGTGGAATGTATGGCTGATCTTTTCGCCTTCTGCGTCGATGACCATCGCAACAGCGATGCAAGGGCGATCAACATGTTCGTGCAACGAGCAAAGATCACCAGAAAGCGCATCTGGCAACATCGGCACAACGCGGTCAGGAAAATAGGTCGAATTACCACGGATGCGCGCATCCGCATCAAGAGCAGAGCCCGGTGTCACATAGGCCGCGACATCGGCAATCGCGACCCAGATAATATAGCCGCCTTTGTTTGCTGGATCAGGGTCAGATGTGACGTAACACGCATCGTCATGATCGCGGGCATCGGCCGGGTCTATTGTAACCAAGGGCAGATGCCGCAGGTCTATGCGTTGCCCCAACGCAATAGGCTGGGCGGCCTCGGCTTCGGCAATCGCGTCTTGGGTAAACTGGTTCGGGATGCCATGTTGATGGATCGCGATCATTGACACTGCGCGGGGTGCGCTGGGGTTGCCGAGGCGGGCAATGATCTTGGCCAACGGGCGACCCAAACGCCCCTTTGGCCCGGTTTGTGTGGCTTCGACCAGCTCGCCATCTTGGGCCTGATCCGTCGCACCTTCTGGAACAATCCATTCTTTATCTGCGCCCTTATCAATGGGGATGATCCGCCCGCCCTCTGATCCAGCACGAAAAACGCCAAGGATCTTCTGCGGCCCCTGACCTATGCGCCGGATCAAACGGCCCTCATGCGAATGATCGGCGTCCTCAACAATAGTCAATCGCGCGAGGGC
>CAKMZE010000117.1:1905-8366 GCA_929200295.1 uncultured Alphaproteobacteria bacterium | reverse complement strand
GCCCTGCAGTTCGAAGTGCTCGCCAGCCGGATCGAGATGGAATACGGGCTGCCCGTGCGCTTTGAAGCCTCACAATTCACATCTGCGCGTTGGGCGCAGGGTGAAAAAACAGCGCTCGATAAATTCATTACAGCGAACAAGCAACACATCGCAGAAGATAACGATGGTGACACCGTCTATCTCACCCGTCTGCAATGGGATATTGATCGCGTGACCCGAGATTACCCAGATGTCACGCTTAGTGCGACCAAAGAGATGATGGTATAATTTGACAGAATGAAAGGTTCACCCTAGGTTTTTACACTATAGAAACTAACTTTATAGGTGAACTTATGAATAAAATTATTACGACCGCTGTTTTTTGTTCCGCACTTTCAGCATGCCAAACGACTGACAAAGCAGCAGACATGATGACCTCAGCGAAATTCAACTTATCTGGCGCGACAATAGCCCCATTGGCCCAAGATAACCTCTGCACGCGCATTGGTGGTAATAGTGTGCAGCCAAACCTGACAGTCCAGCATGATTCTGTTGCAGGGCAAACGATCCGTGTGCGGATGTATGATGTGCACAACGATGGAACGACGACAGAACATGGCATTGTCTCGGTTGCTTCTGAGGGGGATGGTACAACCACCGTTTCCTCTGGTTTCATGCCCCCATGCAACACGACTGGAGGTCGTAAAAATTCGAGCTACCGTTTTGATGTCTCGACAGACGGCGATAGCCTGACAACAACATGGGGCGGCTACGATTCAACCGCTGGTGAAATTATTTAAGATTTCATCACACGACCCTCATGAATTTGAGACGACCAGGTTAAACAAATGCCTCTTCAAAACCGCGTGCAACCAAATGGTGAGATTATTGCCATCTCTGCACGCGGAACATTTACCGGAAACCGCGGGATTATTCACCGCGCGGATCAAACGCTGGGGACCTCGCGCTGGTCACATCACGCATGGATTTGCTGTACGCTCGACTGGCAGGGGCGCAAACGGTCTGTCATGTCAGGGCGCAATTGGACTGAGTTGTTTTTTCTGGATGAGGCTGTCGCACTTGCCGCAGGGCACCGCCCTTGCGGATATTGCAGACGTGCGGATTACACGGGCTTTGTTGACGCATGGGAAACAGTATCAGGGACACGCCCAAGTGCGAAAGACATGGATCGCACATTACACGCGTCGCGTGTTACCCGAAAACGTGCAAAAATCACATACAGGTCACCCCTTAACACACTGCCAAGTGGTGCTTTTATCGAAATATGCGAGCAGGTGTATCTATGGCATAATCAGCGTTTACACCCCTATACAGCAAACGGTTACCAAGCCCCTATTGTCGCGAATATAGAAACAATGGTCACCGTACTCACCCCACACCCGATAATTTCTGTACTCAGCGCGGGATATGCGCCACAGCTGCATCCCTCATGTTTGTTGTAAAAAGCTGATTTTCTTGACCTTTGCGTAATATTGCCCTATGCGCAACGCAGTCCATAGCTCCGACAATCCGGTCGGACAGGCCGTGCAAACTTGCGGTCAAATGTGCCGCAAATTTGAAAGGGCCACATGACAAAATTTACTGATTTGAACCTCGATAAAAAGGTTCTCAAGGCGATTGCCGAAACCGGCTATGATACGCCAACACCCATTCAGGCAGGCGCGATTGTTCCCGCATTAGAAGGCAAGGATGTTTTGGGTATTGCCCAGACCGGAACAGGCAAAACTGCCGCCTTCACGCTGCCGATGATTACACTTTTAGGGCGTGGTCGCGCACGTGCGCGGATGCCACGGTCTCTTGTGCTCGCGCCCACCCGCGAGCTTGCCGCACAGGTTGCCGAAAACTTTGACGCCTACGCCAAATACACCAAGCTGAGCAAAGCACTACTGATCGGTGGCGTCTCGTTTAAAGAACAGGATGTGCTGATTGATAAGGGCGTGGACGTCTTGATCGCCACACCGGGCCGTTTGCTCGACCATTTTGAACGCGGTAAACTGATCCTTTCAGACGTCAAGATCATGGTCGTCGACGAAGCCGACCGGATGCTCGACATGGGCTTTATTCCCGATATCGAAGAGATCTTTAAAAAGACCCCTTTTACCCGACAAACACTGTTTTTCTCAGCGACAATGGCGCCTGAGATTGAACGGATCACCAATACATTCCTATCTGCCCCGTCAAAGATCGAGGTGGCCCGCGCTGCCACCACATCAGAAAACATCACCCAAGGTGTGGTGATGTTTAAGGCCAGCCGGAAAGACCGTGAAGGCAGTGAAAAGCGCAAACTTTTGCGGCGTTTGATCGACGATCAGGGTGAGGGCTGCACAAATGCGATCATTTTTTGCAACCGTAAGTCTGATGTGGATATTACTGCGAAGTCACTGAAAAAATACGGCTATAACGCAGCGCCTATTCACGGCGATCTCGAACAATCGCAGCGGATGAAAACGCTTGATGGTTTTCGTGAGGGGACGCTACAATTCCTTATCGCCTCTGACGTAGCCGCACGTGGGCTTGATATCCCTGCTGTGAGCCATGTGTTTAACTTTGACGTCCCATCCCATGCCGAGGACTACGTTCACCGGATTGGCCGCACAGGCCGCGCGGGCCGCAAAGGCACCGCGATTATGATCTGTAACCCCCGCGATGAGAAAAACTTTGCTGCTGTAGAGCAGCTTGTTGCGATGGAAATTCCACGGTTGGAAAACCCCATTGAGCAAGCCACCGCTGAAAACACAGAACAAGCGCAGCCCGCCCAAGACGAAAAGCCCAAGCGTAGTCGCGGCGGATCACGTCGGAAATCTGAGCCAAAGCCTGAGAAGGCCGCGAAAGAAGAGAAGGCCACCACAGTTTCTGAAGCATCCCCGCAGGATAAGCCGCAAAAGCAAAGTCAGCCAAAGCGCCAAGAGCCGCGCGGCAATCACCGCAACCAAAGACAACAAGAGAAAAACACGATTGTTGGTCTTGGTGAGGATACACCGGCGTTTATCGCACTCAGCTTTGGTGAGCGCACCAAAATCTAGGTCTGCACTTTAAGCCAGACGTGACACGATCACGATGACCTCTGGCTTTTTGCCAATCTCGGCTTGCGCGGACCGCCGCGCAATCGATTTTAGCTCTTTTTCCAAGGCCACATCGTCCCGCAACGTCTTTGGCTTTGCGCGGCCTAAAAACTGGCTAAGGTCTTCTTCGATCACCTCAACAAGGCTGGCATTGCTTTGCCCAGTTTCAGCAAGACCTGAGACCTCACACCAAGGATCGCCCAAGGGTTCGTCATTTTCATCGAGTATCAGCGTAATGATGATCTGCCCGTTGAGCGCCATACGAATGCGATTGCGAACAATCCCATCAAACTGGCCGACTTGCACAGACCCATCGACATAACGGCGGCCTGTCTCAATATACTCTGCCACAGTTGCCTGATTTCCTGACAGATCAATCATCATGCCATTTACCGCAACAATCCCGCTTAATCCACTGGCAGCGCCTAGTTTTACGTGCTCGCGCAAATGCCGATGCTCACCGTGCATCGGGATCAGGATTTGCGGCTTCACGATCTGATGCAGGGTCTCAAGGTCCGGGCGGTTCGCATGACCCGACACATGATATGCCCCTTGAGCATCATCAATCACATCGACCCCCAATTCAGATAATTGGTTCATGATACGGATCACGCCACGTTCATTCCCCGGGATCGTTTTTGAGGAAAACAGAAACATATCCCCCTCTTTCAGGCTAAGCCCGAGGTATTTCCCATTTGCCAATTGGGCCGAGGCCGCGCGGCGCTCTCCTTGTGACCCTGTGACAAGAAGCATGAGGTTTTCACGCGGCACGTCCAATGCATCCTCTGGCGATATCGTGCTGGGGAAATCTGTCAGCAAACCGACCTCGGTTGCTGCGTCAACCATACGGCGCATCGATCGCCCCAACAGGCACACAGACCGTCCTGCCGCAACAGCGGCATGTGCAAGGGTCCGCAAACGCGCGATGTTTGAGGCAAAGGTTGTCGCAACAACCATGCCGCCTGCATCTTTCATCAGCTCTGCAATCGGCTCTGCAATCGTTGCCTCTGACCGCCCGGGGACATGCGAGAATACATTCGTACTGTCACAAACCAGCGCCTTAACACCGCTCTTTGACACCTCTTCCCAAAGGGCTGCACTAAATGGATCGCCAACACCCGGTGTAAGATCGATCTTGAAGTCACCAGAATGCAGTACACGCCCATCTGGGGTGTCGATTAATAGTCCGGCACTTTCTGGAATAGAATGCGAGATCGGCAAGTATGACACTTGGAACGGCCCACAATCGATCATCTGCGGATAGGGTTCAACGACGGTCACGACATTTTCGGGTTGGCCATGTTCTGCCAATTTGCGCCGCGCAATATTCGCCGTAAAGGGCCGCGCGTAAACTGGCGCGCCGAGACTCTCCCAAAAATGACCAATCGCGCCGATGTGGTCTTCATGGGCGTGGGTGATAAAGATCGCCTCGATCTGCGATTTCCGCTCAATCAACCAGGCAATATCAGGCAGGATAAGATCAACGCCCGGCGTTGTGTCCATGTCTGGAAATGTCACGCCAAGATCAACAACGATCAGCCGCTCTTGACCGGGTGTGCCGTAGCCATAGACATAAGCATTCATACCTATTTCGCCAGCACCACCGAGTGCGAGGTAAATCAGGCGATCAGCCGCTTTTGCAGAGCCCATTCAGAGATCCTTGTTATACGCATGTATCACGGTCAGCCCGTGCATTGTTAAATCGTCTTCAAAGGCATCAAAGAGGTTCTCTGCCTGCTGGAAAAGCGGCGCAAGACCACCCGTTGCGATGATGCGCATCGGCACACCACGCTCTGCCTTGATCCGGGCGCATATCTCACGCACCAGCCCAATGTAACCCCAAAAGACACCCGATTGCATGCAGGCCACAGTGTTGGTGCCAATCACGGCCTGCGGTTTGCTAATATCCACATGTGGCAGTGCGGCAGCCGCGTTATGTAATGCCTCGAGTGACAGGTTGACGCCGGGTGCGATGACCCCGCCGATATAAGCGCCGTCACTGGCCACAACATCGAACGTGGTTGCTGTGCCAAAATCGACGACGATCAAATCACCCCCATGTCGATCATATGCGCCCGCGGCATTGACCAATCTGTCAGGGCCCACTTGCGTACCCGCATCGACCCGTGGCGCGGCAGGCAAGGCACAATCTGATTTGCCCACCACCAGTGGGCGGCAGTTAAAGTAACGATCCGAGAGGACCCGTAGGTTAAATACCACCCGCGGTACAGTTGATGACACAATCACCTCGTCAATCTGCACATCAAGGTTCTGAAACCGCATCAGGCTGGACAGCCAGACATAATATTGATCCGCTGTGCGTTGCCATTCGGTTGAGGTGCGCCATGTGGCGATCCATTCATTCCCACCCCAGATCGAAAAGACCGTATTCGTATTCCCGCAATCAATCGCCAGAAGCATGGATCATCTCCCTTTCGAAATAAATATCGCCTGCTGCAATTTTACGCGACCCTTGCGGGGTTTGTAAGATCATGCAGCCTGCATCATCAATGGTTTCAAATACGCCTGTTATGTCTTCTTGGGGTAAGCGCGCTGTGATCCGCTGCCCAACGCGCGCCGCCCGTGCGAGCCATGCGCGGCGAATAGCTGCAAACCCATGGGTGCAAAGCTGCTCTTCATATACCGCGTAATGTTTTGCCAGATGCTCTAGAAACAGCACAGGCGATATGCTCACACCGCAGTTTTCAGCTAGGCTGACAGGGGGCAAGGCCAGCGGTTCAAGCTCACTTGCCTCAGGTGCGGTGGCAAGGTTCACCCCGATCCCAATCGCCAAACCAAAGCGATGCGGGGCTTGGTTTACCCCTTCAAGCAAGATACCCGCTAGCTTGCCCTCATTCAGCAGTACATCATTTGGCCACTTCAAGGCCAGCGATGCCCCATTGCCCGTGATCTCAACACAGGTTTCATATAGTGCAAGTGCGGCAACGAAAGACCGTAAAGCAGCGTCTTCTTGAGAACACGTCAGAACAAGCGTTGCTGCGAAATTTCCAGCAGGCATTTGCCAAACGCGCCCCCTGCGGCCACGTGCAGCGGTTTGCTGGGTTGCTGTGATCCATGTGGGGCCGGGGAGTGCCGCAAAACGCCTGCGCGCCTCATCTAGCGTGCTATCCGTCTGGCCAAGGGCAATATGCCCATAGCCATCTGGCAGTTTAATTGACAAGCGACGCCGCCGCGGCACCGGCAATCGGTTCAATCCCAAAGAGATTAATCCCTGGCGCCCAAGCCACAGCAACAATCGTCGCTGTCACCACGGCAGTGGTCCATAAAACCGGAGATAGCCCAGTATCGAGCCCCTCATTATCCTCGCCGAAATACATGTAGTAAACGATGCGCAGATAATAAAACGCACCGATCACTGAGGCGATCACACCGGCGATA
>CAKMZE010000117.1:0-1895 GCA_929200295.1 uncultured Alphaproteobacteria bacterium | reverse complement strand
AAGTCCGGCATCATAGGCGGCACGCAGCACGTAAAATTTGCCAAAGAACCCAAGCATCGGCGGCACACCCGCGAGACTAAACATCATGATCAGCAGCGCCAGTGCCATCAGCGGCTTGCGCTTTGCATAGCCTTTGAGCGCCGCGATATCGGTCACCGCGCGCCCGTCCTTTTCCATCCCAAGGATCAGCGCAAAGGTGCCCAAGTTCATCACAACATAGATCGCCATATAGATCAGCAGCGCCTGCACCCCAAAGACAGTGCCAGCGGTCAAACCCATCAACGCAAAACCCATATGCGCAATTGAGGAATAGGCCATCAGGCGCTTGATATTCGTCTGCCCAATCGCTGCAATCGCGCCAAGAAACATCGACACCACCGAAAGGAAGGCCACGATTTGCTGCCATTCCCCAACGATACCACCAAAGGCATCATGCACGACGCGTGCAAATAGTCCCATCGCTGCGACTTTGGGGGCGGTTGCGAAAAAGGCTGTGATCGGTGTGGGTGCACCCTCATAAACGTCCGGCGTCCACATGTGGAAAGGTGCGGCTGATACTTTGAATGCAAAGCCTGCCAGCAAGAACACGATCCCAAAGAGCAGACCAATGGATGGGTGATGGGCCGTTGCCGCCGCAATATCGGTAAAGAGCGTGGTGCCGGTATAACCATAGACCAAGGATGCCCCATATAAGAGCAAGCCAGAGGAAAGCGCCCCAAGGACAAAGTATTTCAAACCCGCCTCAGTCGATTTCACACTATCGCGGCGCAGAGACGCCACAACGTATAACGCCAATGATTGCAGCTCTAACCCCATATAAAGCGCCATCAAATCGCCCGCGGAAACCATCACCATCATGCCAACAACGGCCAGTGCGACGAGCAGTGGGTATTCAAAACGCAAGAGATCACAACGCTGCATATAGCCTTCTGACATCACGAGCACTGTGGCCGCGGACACAAGGATCACAACCTTTGCAAAGCGCGAAAACCCGTCATCGACGAACATGCCGCCAAATGCGGCCTGCGCTCCGGCGTCATTGGTTCCGATCCAGATAGCAAAGGCAACCATCCCCCCTGCTGTGAGCCAGGTTAAGAGCGATGCCATATCGTCTTTGCGGGTATACACAGCCACCAGCAAAGCCGCCATCGCGTAGAGCGATAGCAGAACTTCGGGGAGAGCGATTGTCAGGTCAGCAGAGATCATAGCCGTTCCTTAATGCGAAGATGCGGTTTGCATGGATGCCTCAAAGGCAGCGGTTGCGGCGGAATAATCAGCCACCAAAGCGGACACACTTGGACCGATAAGATCAAGCACAAGTGCCGGGTAAACCCCAAGAAGCAGGGTCATCGTCACAAGCGGTAAAAAGAGTGCACGCTCGCGCCTATCCATATCGGTGATTGATTTCAGCCCCTCTTTGATCAGATCGCCCATCACCACGCGGCGATAGAGCCAAAGCGCATAAGCCGCCGAGAAGATCACACCAGAGGTCGCCACGAGTGCCACCCATGTGTTAACCTGGAAAATGCCAATCAAAGTGAGGAATTCACCGACAAAACCCGATGTCCCCGGCAGACCCACATTGGCCATGGTGAAGAACATAAAGATCAGCGCATAGGCAGGCATCCGGTCATAAATCACAGCAACACAGAGGAACAATGCACCCGAGATAAAGCCGTGGCTTAGCATCTGGAAAATCGCACCATCGATACCCTGTTGGTTAACCGCGAAAATCCCCATGGTCACATATCCCATATGCGCCACAGATGAATAGGCGATCAGCTTTTTCATATCTTCTTGCACCATCGCAACGAGCGAGGTGTAGACAATCGCAATCGCAGAAAGCCACAGAACAAACGGCCCCATCACCTCAGATCCGATGGGAAACATTGGCA
>CAKMZE010000116.1 GCA_929200295.1 uncultured Alphaproteobacteria bacterium | reverse complement strand
ATGCAACCTATGCCGAGATCGAGCCCGTTCTTAGCGAAGGCGCAATTGTTTCAAGCTCGACCTCTGGTCTGACATTGGAAGAGCTGCAAAAGGGATGGCGCGATCCAAGCCCGTTGATCTTGGGTCATCCGTTTAACCCGCCGCATTTGATCCCTTTGGTGGAGTTGACGGCAAATGATGCGACAAGCCCCGATGTGCTTGATCGCACGGAAGCGTTCTATCACGATATCGGCAAGGTCACGATCCGCATCAAAAAGGGCATGCCGGGTCATGTGGCGAACCGGCTGCAAGCGGCGGTTTGGCGCGAGGCCGTGCATATGGCCGTTGAAGGCGTCGCGAGTGTTGAAGACATCGACAAGGCGATGTGGGCGGGGCCCGGCCTGCGCTGGGCGGCTATGGGCCCGACGATGTTGTTTCATCTCGGCGCTGGTGATGCGGGTCTTCAAGGATTTTGCGATCACTTCAAAGATACGTTCAACGGATGGTGGGATGACTTAGGTGATCCACGTTTGGATGATGTGGTCATCGCAACGTTGGTTGCTGGTATGAACGACCAAGCGGGCGGGCGCAGCACCAAAGAGCTGTCAGCACAGCGCGACGCGATGCTCACCGCGATGCAGATGGCGGCAATCAAGCATCGTAACGGATAAGCGAAAACCATTCATTTGAAATGGTTTTCGCTCGCCACTTGGTTCGCTGGGTTAGTGAACCACCGCATCATCCGGTTTGGGCTGTGTTGAGCCAGAGACCCTATCGCCGACGATCAAGCCATCGGGGCCCGCACTGACTTGAATTGTGCTGCCATCCAAGACATCCCCAGCGAGGATCATCTCGGCCAATTGGTCTTGCAAGGCGCGTTGGATAACACGTTTGAGCGGGCGCGCACCAAACACGGGGTCATAGCCTTCGTCAGCTAACCACGCCAAAGCGCCATCATCCAAATCTAGGGTGATATTGCGCCCGGCCAAACGTTTGGACAGCCGTTGCAATTGGATCGTGACGATGCCTGCCATATCAGCGCGTGCCAGACGATCAAAGATGATGGTCTCATCCAGACGGTTGAGAAACTCAGGCCTAAAGTGCGCACGCACGGCTTCCATCACGCCGCGTTTGGCATCACCTGCTTCTGCATCCTCTGGCAATTGGCTCAGCGCTTGCGCGCCTAGGTTTGACGTCAGGATAATCAGGGTCTGTTTGAAATCAACAGTCCGGCCTTGCCCATCTGTGAGAACACCATCATCCAGCACCTGCAACAGCACGTTAAAGACATCAGGATGCGCTTTTTCAACCTCATCAAAAAGGATCACCTGATAGGGCCTGCGGCGCACCGCCTCGGTCAGAACACCGCCTTCGTCATAGCCAACATAGCCGGGTGGCGCACCGATCAACCGCGCGACGCTGTGTTTTTCCATAAACTCTGACATGTCGACCCGCACCATCGCGCTGTCATCATCAAAGAGATATTCGGCCACGGCCTTTGTCAGCTCAGTCTTACCCACACCAGTAGGTCCCAAAAATAGAAACGACCCGAGCGGTCTGTTTTCATCGTTCAGCCCCGCGCGCGCGCGTCGCACCGCATTGGCAACGGCGTGCACAGCGGGCTTTTGCCCGATGACGCGTGCGGCCAATGCGTCTTCCATGCGCAACAGTTTATCGCGCTCACCCTCCAGCATTTTTGAGGTGGGAATGCCTGTCCAACGTTCTAACACCGCGGCGATCTGCTCTGGGCGCACGGCTTCTTCGACCATCGTATCTGCATTGTCTTCGGCGGCGGCCAATTGGCGCTCAAGCGCGGGGATCACCCCATATGATAGCTCACCCGCCTTTGCCAAATTACCGTCGCGCTTTGCAATCTCGAGATCAGCACGCGCACGATCAAGCTGTTCTTTGACCGCGCGGGTATCTTCGAGCTTATCGCGTTCGGCTTTCCATTTGGCAGTCATCTCTGATGCGCGCTCTTGCAAATCCGCCAGCTCTTTTTCTAGCTTTTCGAGCCGGTCTTTTGAGGCGTCGTCATCCTCTTTGCCCAGGGCCATCGCCTCGATCTGCAATTGCAGGATCTGACGATCAAGCGCATCGAGCTCTTCTGGTTTGCTATCAACCTCCATGCGCAGCCGCGATGCGGCTTCATCCACCAGATCAATCGCTTTATCGGGTAGGAAACGGTCCGTGATATAACGGTGCGACAGGGTGGATGCCGCGACCAAGGCGCTGTCGCTGATCCTGATGCCGTGGTGCAGTTCGTATTTCTCTTTGATGCCGCGCAGGATGCTGACCGTGTCTTCGACAGTGGGTTCTTCGACGATCAATGGCTGAAAGCGACGCGCGAGAGCTGCATCTTTTTCAACGTATTTGCGGTATTCATCAAGCGTGGTTGCGCCGATGCAATGCAGTTCACCACGGGCCAGCGCTGGCTTGATCAGGTTGGCGGCGTCCATCGCCCCGTCTGATTTGCCCGCGCCAACAAGCGTGTGCATCTCATCTATAAAGAGCACGATTTCACCTGCGGCGGCTTCGATCTCTTTTAAAACAGATTTAAGCCGTTCTTCAAATTCGCCGCGATATTTTGCACCAGCGATCAGCGCGCCCATATCAAGTGACATCAGGCGCTTGTTGCGCAGGCTTTCAGGCACATCGCCATCTACGATCCGCAAGGCGAGCCCCTCTGCGATGGCGGTTTTGCCGACACCCGGCTCACCAATGAGGACCGGATTGTTCTTGGTCCTGCGGGACAGAACCTGCATCGCGCGGCGGATTTCTTCGTCGCGGCCGATGATCGGGTCGATTTTCCCTTCCCGGGCAGCGGCGGTGAGGTCGCGCGCATATTTATTAAGCGCGTCATAGCCATCCTCAGCTGAGGCGCTATCAGCTGTGCGCCCCTTACGCAGATCATTGATCGCAGTGTTGAGCGCTTGCGGGCTAACGAGCCCTGCTTCTAACGCGTCTTTTGCAGGGGATTTGACCATCGCAAGCGCCATCAAAAGACGCTCGACCGGGACAAAGCTGTCACCCGCCTTTTGGGCGAGCTTCTCGGCTTCGGCCAAAACCTTGCCCGTCTGATTATCCATATAGATCTGCCCCGCATCCCCGCTGACCTGAGGCAGCTTTGCGATTGCAGTGTCTATTGATTGCTGAACGCGTGACACATCAGCCCCCGCTGCGGTCATCAAATTTGATGCCAGCCCTTCGGGGTCGTCCATTAAGGCCTTAAGCAGGTGTTCAGCTGTGAGCCTTTGATGGCTTTCACGCATAGCAATGGTTTGGGCGGCTTGAATGAAACCGCGCGCGCGTTCTGTGAACTTGTCTAAGTTCATGGGTCTCTCCTTTAGTTAAGCGCCCAAATCGCGATGCCTGACATTGCAGCACATCTTTTATGGGCCTCCACGCAAAAATGGGGGCGCGGTTTAGCGATTACAAGGATTTTGGACCCGTCTCATCCAAATGGGGAAGTCGAAACGGCTTTTCCCCAGCAAATCCCGAACTCGCTGTATTATATGATTCTCAGGTCAAAGGAGCCTAAACACATGCCACGGATCAAAACAGCAGATGAAAAGAGCGTCACATCACGTGATCTTTTCCCGCTGAATCCGGCTGTTGTGCGTAAATTACGCGGAGAAATACAAAGCGAAGATCCTCGCTTATCTCAGGCAACAGAGCGTGCGGTGTCTCAAAACGTTTCAGTCCAGGTTTCTGACGCGTAATCACCCAGATAACAGCGTTAGAAATAATGTGATCAGCGATGATTACATTGAGGAAAGGCATGGCTTGCCCCAACAGGCCATGCCTTTTACACACCTACAATTGCACCTTTGATCGCACCGGGGTAGACCGCGCGCAATGACACTTCACAAGGATTGCCCAGATGACAGATGACCGTTTGATCGTCGCACTTGATGTGCCCAATGTGTTGGATGGTTTGGCGCTGGCAGAAAAGCTCGGCGATCAGGTGTCATTTTATAAGATCGGTTTGGGGATGCTCACAGGCGGTGGTCTGGCGCTCGCGAATGAGCTGAAGCAGGATCACGGCAAACGCATATTCCTTGATATGAAACTCTTTGATATTGGCGCGACGGTTGAGGCGGCGGTGCGCGGGATTGCGCAGTTTAATCTTGATTTTCTAACGGTGCATGGCGATCCTTATGTTGTGCGCGCCGCACGCGAGGGGGCAGCTGGCTCTGATACGAAGATCCTTGCGGTGACAATCCTAACGTCGCTTGATCGCGCGGATCTGGATCATGCGTGCATGAAAGATGGGACAATTCCAGATCTCGTGGTGGAACGGGCAGGGCAGGCATTTGCAGCTGGCGCCGATGGTGTGATCGCATCCCCGCAAGAGGCAAAGCTTATCCGCGCATTGCCAGAGGCAGAGGGAAAACTGATCGTGACACCTGGCGTGCGCCCTGTCGGGGCGGATCTAGGCGATCAAAAGCGAGTCACCACACCGGGCGAGGCGATCGCAAATGGGGCTGACCACGTTGTTGTCGGACGCCCGATTTGGAAAGCCGCTGATCCCGCCAAGGCCGCGCACGATATATTAGCAGAGCTGTCATCACCGCAGGCGCTTTCACCCAATCGCTAAATCGCGCATATAGTATCAATATTCCAAATATTTTGATGGGAGAGATATTATGAGTGATACCGCGATTAAGCCCGAATTTTTGATCAAGGATGAAGCTGCGCTGCGGGCATTGTTCCCTGAGACTCACCCGCTCGCGGTTGCGAAATGTCAGGATCATATTGATAAACACGCCCGCGATTTTCTCGCGCGGTCGCCATTCCTGTGCATTGGCACGCAATCAAAAGACGGGCGTTCAGATGTCAGCCCACGTGGCGATCCCCGTGGCTTTGTGCATGTGCTGGATGACAAGACGCTTTTGATCCCGGATCGTCCGGGCAATAACCGTCTTGATACGCAAAGCAATATCATGACCAACCCGGCTGTTGGGTTGATGTTTGTTGTGCCCGGTTTTGACGATACGATGCGCGTCAACGGTACGGCGCAAATCACCTGCGATCCTGAACTTCTCGCGCTGCTGACCGTGCACGACCGCACGCCGCTGACTGCGATTGTCGTGACCGTGCAAGAGGTGTTTATCCACTGTGCAAAAGCGTTTCGCCGGTCTAAACTATGGGACCCCGCGCAGCACCAAGACCGCTCTGAAATGCCGTCACTGATGCAGATCGCGTTAGACCAGACCCCGGCAAAGGCCCCCAAGGACCCAGCGAACCTGAAGGAATTGGATGACGCGCTAGAAAATGCGTATCGGACAACGATGTATTGAACGCTGAGATTATTCGGTTTCTAGCTGAGGGCCGATAAGCTCTATGCGGTTGGTCCAAAGATAGCCGTCAAACTGTTCGGGCACGCGGGCGAGTGTGTCGAGGTCATCTATCCCACTAGAAAAGCCGCGATTATCATAGGGGCCCAAAAGGATTACAGTGGTGCCTGCGGCTTTCATCCTTGCGGTAAAACGGTGCGGCCACCCCCAGAAATAAGGCGCGTAATCCATTGGGATGGCGATTAACATGTTTTCGCAGGCCTTGGGGACCATCCCGCTCCACCCGATAGCGAGATATCGGATGAGACAAGATTTCAGGCTTTGACGGTCATAGCCTTTGAGCCCATCAACGGCGGCGATTGTGTCTTGGGTTGGGCGCGCGCCACCGTAAACCCCAAAGACCTGTGTTTCATGAGGGATGGCGTTGAGACGTGCCGCCATATGACGTGCTTCTTCTGCCGCGTTGCTTTTGAAGTTGATCAAAAAGCGTTGATCGGGGAAGGCGGTTAATACCTCGGTCAGGGATGGCATCGGCAGGGCTTTGCCGCGCAATGGGAATGTGACGCCATCGTGCGAATAACCATACCCAAGATCCAGCTGGCGCAGCGTTGCAAAATCCTGTTTGCGGGTCACGCCTGTGCCGTTTGTAAGGCAATCCAATGTCCAATCATGAAAGACCGCAAAGACATGATCTGTAGTCAAGTGCACATCAATCTCGACAACATCGGCACCCGCAGCAAAAGCAGCCGCGATCGAGGGCCGCGTGTTTTCTATATAACTATGTGATGCGTGCCGAATGGGATGCGCGCGGCATGTCTGTGCTGTGCGGTCTGCGCCCGTGTAAATCTGATGGACCCCGCGATGCGCAAGAAGCCGCGGTTTTTGCGCGCTGGGCACATCAATAAACCGGGACGAATTGCCAAGCCAAAGCAGGGTGATGGCCACAGTCAGAACGACAAAACTGATTTTGATAAAGCGCCACATAGGCGGATATTACAGAATCTGGCAGGAATGTGAGAAATATTTTCTACACTTTTACCCCGTCTACCCCCACATATACTGTGACCCATGAGAAAAAGGATCCCGATATGGCCTACCGTTGGAAAAATGACTTAACCGCAGCTGATGTCACACCAAAGGCCGCGTTCTTGAACCGGCGGCAAATCCTAAAGGCCACCGCAGGGCTTGGGGCGATTGGTCTTGTCGGGGCAGGGGGGATGGCCCATGCCCAAGACGCGCTTGCGCCGAATACGCTCGAAGAGATCACAAGCTACAATAATTACTATGAGTTCGGCACAGGCAAAACAGACCCTGCGGCGAACGCACATCAGCTGGTGACATCCCCATGGTCGATCAAAGTTGATGGGATGGTGGATAACCCCGGTGATTACGCGCTGGGCGATCTTTTGGCCGGATTGACTGTGGAAGACCGGATATACCGGTTCCGCTGTGTCGAAGCCTGGTCAATGGTGGTGCCATGGAACGGGATCGAGCTTGCTGACATCTTAAATAAGGTCGGCGTGCAGTCTGGCGCAAAATACGTCGCCTTTGAAACGGTTGTACAGCCAGAGAATATGATCGGCGTGCAGCGCCGCGTGCTGGACTTTCCATATGTCGAAGGGTTGCGCCTAGATGAGGCGATGCATCCGCTCACGATCATGGCCACAGGCATCTATGACGAACTGATTTCAAACCAAAACGGAGCACCCATCCGTTTGGTCGTGCCGTGGAAGTATGGCTTTAAATCGATCAAATCGATTGTACGGATCACGCTCACTGATCAGGAACCACCTACGAGCTGGAATAAATCGAATGCGCGCGAGTATGGGTTTTATAGTAACGTGAACCCCGAGGTGTCGCATCCGCGTTGGTCACAAGCCAGCGAACGCACAATTGGCGGTGGGCTTTTTGCTAAGCGCAAACCCACATTGATGTTTAATGGCTATGAAAGCGAAGTCGCCGGGCTTTATGCCGGGATGGACTTGGCTGAATACTATTAAGACCGCAGGCGGCCCAGATGATGACATCACTTAACACGATGCTTCGTAAATTGCCTGCATGGCTGATTTATCTTGTTTCAGCTCTATGGGCGGGATGGATGTTTTGGCTTGGGCTTACCGGAGGGCTAGGCGTTGAGCCGATCAATGCGCTTGAACGTGCTTATGGCGAGCTGGCACTTAAGCTGATGATCTTAGGTCTTATGGTGACGCCCCTGCGCAAATGGGTCGGGCTTAACCTGATGAAGTTTCGCCGCGCGATTGGGCTCAGTGCGTTCTTCTTTGTCGTGGCGCATTTTATGGTTTGGGCCGTGCTAGATGTGCAATCTGTGGCGCGTGTCTGGGAAGAGATTGTAAAACGTCCCTATGTCACCGTGGGGATGCTGTCATTTGTGATGTTGATCCCACTGGCGGTGACTTCAAACAATCGTATGGTAAAGCGCTTAGGTGCTGTAACTTGGCGCAATCTACATAAACTGACGTATCCAGCGGCGGTACTTGGCGGCATTCATTATCTTTGGCTTGTCAAAGGCTTCCAGTTAGAGCCGATCATATATCTCGGGGTGATTTGCGGGCTCTTGGCCGTGCGCAGATTCGGCACACGGCAGGTAACGGCTGCATAATTTGGTGTGAATCACCCTGATTTGCGTATTCGCACAGATTCTTGAGCCGATTCACGTAGAATCTGAGGGTGATTTGCATGAGATGATTAATGAAATCTTAACGCTGCTTGTGGGTATCTCTGTGGGTAACGCTAAATATTGATTGATTCAGGCAATTACACGGGTGGAGAATTTGAATTTTGCAAAGGATGCAAAGTATTTTGAAGAATTAAACCCATATAAATAAAGGGAAAAACATGTTTTT
Organism: uncultured Alphaproteobacteria bacterium; assembly: GCA_929200295.1. Classification (GTDB taxonomy): domain Bacteria; phylum Pseudomonadota; class Alphaproteobacteria; order Rhodobacterales; family Rhodobacteraceae; genus Yoonia. Next base: position 293 of record CAKMZE010000116.1, on the reverse strand, counting down.
CACAAAAAATGCATTTTTCTTAAAAAAAGGGGTTGCGGGTTAGGTGCACTAACCGTAGAACCCCCCTCACCGGACGCGCTAACAAGCGCAGACGGGGCGCCAGACGGGCAGCAAACGACGGAAACGAAGTTAGCCAGCAACGAGACGCAGTTAAGAATATTGAGATAATGCAGGCGGGGCGCGCCATAAAGTTAGGGCGCATCCAGTCTTATTTGTCTCTACGCTTTTTGAAATTGATAATATCTGAAGAGATATGTGGGCGGTTTGGTTCAGTTCGATGGATCAGACGTCTG
>CAKMZE010000115.1:3877-8457 GCA_929200295.1 uncultured Alphaproteobacteria bacterium | reverse complement strand
GGGTGTTTTGTCTGGGGGCTGGCCCTCAGTAGATCCACACCCTGCGATTAGCGTGCAGCTGCGACCGCATCGCGGATCGCGGCCTCTTGCTGGGCTGCAGCCCGTGCTTTGTTATCAGAATCCGTTTCGCGGTATTCTTGTGTCACCACGGCTGGAAACTGCGCAAAGTGCCATTCCAGCGAGTTTGGAAACCATGTCCTGCCGATATGCGTAAACCCGGGCAGTTGCTGTAAAATACGTGATGTCGCACGGGCGCAATGGGTCATGGGCACTGCCCCATTGCGTTGCACAAGCTGCAGCGCCATTTCCGCAACCTGCGGAGAGACCGCAATACGCTGGCCTACGACATAATAGCTTTGCCGGGCGTGATAGCTGACATAATAACGCTCAAGCGCGGGTGATATGCCAAATAACACGTCGTTGCGTTCAGGAATTGATGGATGCGAAAAGCTTCCTGCTGGATCAAAGAGCACCCGCTGGCTGGCATCAACGAGCAATGCGGTATGCGCACCATTGCCAGAGCCTGCGTTCTTCATCGTATAAAGCACCAGCGCAGTATCGCCTGTGCCCAGATAGCGCGCACGCTGCACCATATCATCTGGTGCCCAGACCGATGTGCCCGAACACCCCATAAGCATTGGTGTAGCAAGAACAGCAGACGCGCCTTTTAAAACAGCACGCCGCGTGAAGCGATCGGTCACTAGCCGCCAATCAACGCAAGTAAGATCAGCGTGATGATGATTGCGACTGTCGTGCGCGCCACAAGGGTCATAAACCCGTTAAATGTTGCTTCCTGAACGGATGTGTCCATTTCGCCGTGCTTGTGATCGTTTGCCATTGGATAGGCCCTCTTCATCATATGTGTCTGCGGCTCATTAGCCGATAAAAGTCAGGGTGTCACGCCTTCAGGATGTCGCAGGTTCCCCGCGCTCTAATGCTTGACCCAGCTTAAAACCGATCCGGTTAGGCTCGCTTTGATCAACCGTTTTGGGGCTTGCCATCAACATCACATTAAGCTGACTGACATGCTGGATCAGCTGGGTTTTCATACCTGCATCGTTTGTCCCGTAATATGTAATAATATCTGGGTCATAATATCCCAATCCTTCGATTTTGATAACGCCCGTTTCGCCACCCGCAAAACCCAAACCGACCTCATGATCATTATCGAGCTGCTTTTCAAAGTTTTGAATGTACAAAATGATCCGCTCATAGGCCCATTGTGCAGGGCTTTTGCGTTGTGCGGGTTCCTGCAATGCGGCGGGCAATGCGGCACCCTCGGCCGGGGATTTTGCGCCCGCTTCAGTGTGCACTTCTTTGATTTCCGGCAAGGCGGCATTTTCCAATGCCTCGGCTGCGGTCACAATCACGGGATCAGGCTTTTGGGTCATAATGGCAACGCTGTTGTGTCTTTGATATCTTCCATAACGAAACTTGCCGAAATATCCGAGACCGAAATGCGCGCGGTGAGACGTTTGTAAAATGCATCATAGGCAGAGACATCCGCAATCCGCACGCGCAACACGTAATCCAGCTCTCCGGTCATGCGGTAGGCACCGACAACCTCGGGAAATGAATTTAACGCGATTTGAAAGTCTTTGACCCAGATGGGATCATGTGCGCTTGAGCGGATCAAGACAATTGCGGTGAGCGGGCAACCGACCTTATCCGCATCCAAGAGCGCGACTTTACCGGCGATGATGCCAGAGGCTTCCATCTGCTTAATCCGCCGCCAACACGCGTTGCGCGACAGGTTGACCCTCTCGCTAATCTCATCTGCTGAAAGAGATGCGTTTTGTTGCAATAAACGTAAAATTGCGCGGTCTATATCATCTATATTTGGGTACATGATGGGATGATATCCCAATGAAACATAAAATAACAGATCAATTTGGGACCGAAGCACGGGCCATTTGGGCTATCTTTGACTAAGTAATAAGGAGCAGAAAATGACCCCCCGCGCCCAACACACCCCGAAACACCCCTTAAGCGCGCTTTTCACAGCGCATCCTGCAAGTGTTGGGGAAACCTATTTTGGGCATATGTGCTTTGCCTTTGGATTTGCCTTTTGGCTTTTTGTGGCAGGATTTGCGGCTTTGGTGCATGCCATCTTGCCATTTTGTTGCGAAACAACCGCCAGCCGGATCTTAACCCGACTGCACGCGCGCATTTCAAAGCGCCATTAGGATGTGCCACTTAACGGCCTATATTGGCCCTGAAATCCCGTTTGAAAATATCGTTGTCACCCCGGCGCATTCGTTGTTGGTGCAAAGCCAACACGCGGCTGAAGCAAAGCTGGCCGTGAACGGAGACGCGTTTGGCATCGGATGGTATGGGCGTTCTAAAACCCCGGGTGTGTATAAAGACGTGCTGCCGGCTTGGGCAGATGATAATCTCACCACCCTGTGCCGCATGGTGCAGTCGCATTTGTTTGTGGCCCATGTACGGGCCTCAACCGTGGGCGAAACCAGCCGCCAGAACTGCCACCCGTTCTCATGGGGGAAATGGCTGTTTTGCCATAATGGCCAAGTGCCGCATTTTCAGCAGATTGAGCGCAAGCTCGAGCAGGCTTTGCCCGATGCCCTATATCAAGCACGCCGGGGGAGCACCGATAGCGAAATGATCTTTCTGACCCTTTTGGCCAATGGTTTAGAAGAAGACCCTGCGCGTGCTTTTGCCAAAACATTGGAGATTATTGGCCAAGGAACCGCCCCAGTTAAACTGACATGTGTGCTATCCGACGGCCAGTTTCTTTGGGGGTTTCGCCATGCATCATATGGGACCGCACCGACATTATATTTATCGCGGGAGCTGAAAAATGGAGGGCAAGCACTGGCCTCAGAGCCGCTTTGCGGTGATGCGGCACATTGGGAGATGGTGCCAACAGATCAGTTGGTTCGACTGGATAAAGGCGCAGAAACTGATGCTGTAAAGGTCGCCTGAACAGTGTAAACGTCTGGAGCTGGCCCCCAGACAAGAGCACAACTGGGGGCCAGCCCCCAGACCCCCGGGATATTTCTAAACCTAAGAATGGGGGGCTGCGCCTGTGCGATCAGGCAACGCGATGCTTAATTCGGTGCAATCCGCTTTTGAGTGCAGCGACACAGCCGCCATCAAAGGCGCGATCAATATCTCGATCCATCATAGCGAGCACATCATTAATTGGCAGCGCATCGCGATAAGGACGATGTGCCGAGAGCGCATCAAACACATCTGCAACAGTGAGGATGCGTGTTTCAAGCGCGATTTCATTCCCGCCAATCCCATAAGGATACCCGCGCCCATCAAGCCGCTCATGATGCGCGCCTGCGATACTGGCAATGTCCTGAAAGGCTGTGATCTGTTTTAAGAGCCTTTCTGAATGAAACGGATGCGCGCGCACGATAGTCCATTCTTCTTCATTCAGCTTTCCGGCCTTGTCGAGAATGCGATTGCTTACCGCAAGCTTGCCCAAATCATGTAAGAGAGAGGCACGGTAGAGCCAGCGACGATGAGGTCGGGACAGGCCAATTTCTTCGGCAATCAGGTCAGCATAAAACGCGGTACGCGAGCTGTGGTCAGCTGTGAACGGGCTTTTGGCATCGACAACCTGTGCAAAGGCTGCCGCGACATCATCGAGAAAATCATCATGCACATCGCGCGTTTGCTGTGCGCCAGGAAGAGCAAAAACCCGTGTCGCAATATCACGGTCGCGCAGGCCAAGCCAAAACGCCGGATCATCGGCTGCTTTGACAAAGGCCTTTACCAGTATCGGGTCAAACCATGTGCCACTGCGCCCGGTCACAGCCTCTATCGCCGCTGTTGCGCCATGCTCCGAATGAAAGACATCTACAACTTGCGACAACAGCGCGATATTGGCCGCTTGTGGAATGTCTTTGCCGCGCAACCGCTTTGGCGCGCCCGAGCCATCCCAATGCTCATCAAGGGCTGCGATCCCATCGGCCACGCGATCTGAAAACTGTAGTTGCTGCGCAATACGCGCGCCACGCTCGCACCGGGTTGTAATCAGATCCTTGGTGATTTGGTCCGTATTTGTCGCGATCTTTGTGATCGTCTTCATCCGGGTAAAGAACCCCGCGTTGCGTGCTGTTTGATTGAGCACAAACTGCAATGTCCCGCGCAAGCTGCCATCAACCGTTTTGTAATCACGTTTGAATGTGATGTCGTCCGTTTGAAAAAGCTTGGCCACAGGGGCCGCGTTACTGCTGCATCCGATATCTTTGAGAACGATTGAAAAGAACAGCTCGGATTGCATATCAATTGGCATATCAATAGCTTGCGCCACATGTGCCCCCACCCATGTTGAGCGCAAAGAATGGCCTGACGGCTGCCCCTCGGTCATATCCAATGCATAGCTGAACATGCCGAACACCTCTGCCATTTGCAAAGGCGGGAGCGGGTGTTCTGGTCGGGTTTTTTCGTAGTGTGAAAAGGTCATTGTGATCCGCTTATCAAAGGTATGTCATCGATAACGCCGCAGGGTTAATGGATCGGAAATGCATAGAGATGAAATCAGATTAAAGCGCCTGCCATTGCCAAACACCCTGCGCATCAGGCGTGCGTTTTGCACGGCCCGTTTG
>CAKMZE010000115.1:492-3867 GCA_929200295.1 uncultured Alphaproteobacteria bacterium | reverse complement strand
GTTTGATGCAGGTGATTGAGATGCGCGACTGTTTCTGCAAAAGCGAGCCCATATTCACCACGCCCGATCTCACGTTTAAAGAGCGTCAAAAAACAGCTGTCTGCTGTTTGCGGTGTGGTAAGATGTGTCACCAACCGCGCCAATGCGCTTTCGTGGTTTTCAATCATGTGCGAAAGCCGTGTTGGTAGGCCAGTAAAGGGCAGCTTATGACCGCCAAGCACAAAATGTTCTGCCCGTGAAAACGGTTGAAATGCGCGACAAGACCGCAGCCAATCCGCAACCGGATCAGCCTCGGGTTCGGTCGGATAAACCCCCAGGTTTGCGCTGATCGCCTGCAACAGCTGATCGCCGCCAATCACCAGGTTGTCATCCCTGCTCCAAAAGGTTGCATGCTCTGGGGCGTGGCCATCGCCCATGCGAATATCCCAATCGCGCCCGCCGAAATGCAGCATCTGCCCCTCTTGCAGCCGTGTATAGCCCAGCGGCAATGGCGCCACGCAATCGGCAAAGTTAAACGGGCGCTCCGTCTCGCGCTTGGTCATTTCATCGGGGTGCATGCCATTGCGGTGATAAAAGGCGAGCGTGTCTTGTGGGTAGTTTGGCTGCTCATCCAGCGTGAGCATACGCGCAAGCAGCCAAGCGGTGCGCGACATCAACAGCTCAGCGCCTTGTTCAACAAACCAGCCAGCAAGCCCTACATGATCAGGGTGATGATGCGTAACAATCACCCGTGAAATAGGTTTGCCCTCAAGCGGGCCGGCTTTGAGCCTCTCCCAAATCGTGCGCCCACGGTTCGAGGCAAAGCCCGTATCCACAATTGTCCAGCTCTCCCCATCATCAAACGCATAGACATTCACATGATCCAGCTTCATCGGCAGCGGCATGCGCATCCACAAAACGCCCTCAGCGATTGTGATCGCCTCACCCTCTGTGGGCGGGTCTTCAAAGGGGGTTTTGATCATAGGGTCTTTCATGAGCTGGGATATTACGCGCTCAGGTCTTCGGGGGTAAGGGCAAAAAGATCATCCGCCCCGTCGCGCACAGCGGCCAAGAGGCCCTGATGCTCTGGCAAGAGGCGGTTGATGTAAAACCGCGCGAGCTTGATGCGTTTTGCCTCACCTGATTGGGCCGCCCGCAGATGCGCATGCCCGCCAAGCACCCGCGCAAAGGCACGCAAATAAGGCGCAGCCCCAGCAAAACGCATACTCAGATCATCCTGTGTCAACAGCCATTCTGTGGCTTCCCGCAGGTTTTCAGAGGCATTCCAAACCGCCTTTGCAAGTGTTGCATGCGCGGCCTTTGCCGCATCCGCACCGGTTTGGATTTCATCAATAAATGAAAACGCTGCCGCACCGCCATCAGATAGTTTGCGTGCAACAAGATCCATCGCTTGGATCCCATTCGTGCCTTCGTATATCGCTGTGACCCGCACGTCGCGGGCATATTGTGCGGCACCTGTTTGTTCAATATAGCCCATGCCACCATGAATTTGGATGCCGCTTGAGGCAACAGAAATGCCCGTATCTGTGCCAAAAGCCTTGCAAATCGGGGTGAGGAATGCAGCACGGGCACGCCAGCTGACTTCTCCTGTTGCGGTGGCCATATCGATGGCGGCGGCGTTTAACAGAGCAATAGCGCGGGCGGCAAAGATATCCGCCTTCATCTCGGCCAGCATACGTTTTACATCCGCATGTTCAATGATCGCGCCACTGCCACCAGCGCGGCCTTGCTTGCGGTCTTGGGCATAGGCAAGCGCATGTTGATAGGCCCCCTCTGCGGCACCAATCCCCTGCACACCCACGCCCAGCCGCGCGTTGTTCATCATTGTAAACATTGCCGCCATGCCGCCATTTTCAGGCCCGACAAGCCACCCTTGCGCGGCATCATACTGCATCACAGCTGTAGGCGATCCGTGCAGGCCGAGCTTGTGTTCAATCGACACCACGTTAAGTGTATTACGCTGGCCTAGGTTTCCCTCAGCATCGGGGATATATTTCGGTACCATAAAGAGGCTGATGCCCTTTGTTCCGGGTGCGCTATCTGGCAAGCGTGCGAGCACCAGATGGCAGACGTTTTCGGTGAAATCATTATCACCCCAAGAGATGTATATCTTTTGGCCTGTGATCACATAGCTGCCATCATCGTTTGGCGTGGCTGTAGCGCGTAACGCGCCAACATCTGATCCGGCCTGCGGCTCTGTCAGGTTCATCGTTCCAGACCACGCGCCCGAGACTAGTTTAGGCAGGTAGATCGCCTTGAGCGTATCAGATGCATGATGTTCTAAGGCCTCAATCTGCCCTTGGGTCATCAACGGGTTAAGTTGTAATGACAGGCACGCGCTCGAGAGCATCTCATTCACAGCCGTAGTAAGCGTCATCGGCAGACCCATACCGCCGCTCTCAGGGTGCGCTGACATGCCGATCCATCCGCCTTCGGCAATGGCATGATAGCCCGCGCCAAATCCTGGTGATGTGCGCACAACACCATCTTCTAATGTTGCAGGATGCTGATCGCCAGCACGTTGTAATGGCGCGAGCACTGTTTCAGACAATTTCGCAGCCTCTGCAAGGATTGCAGGCACCATGTCACCCGACGCATCCGCAAAGCGTGGCGTCGCTGTGATCATCTGAAACCCTGCGACATGATCAATCAGGAAACGCAGGTCATCAAGGGGCGCACGATAAGGCATCAGAAACGAGCTCCAAACATGGGTGTAGCGGCTTGGCAAAGCCTGTTGGCAAAGGTATGCAACATGCAAGTTTATATAATGTAGCATTGTTTTTCTGCCAGCCACGCAGCACTTTCGCAAAAGAAACCTCACGTCATGCATAGCCAAGTGACCCAACGTCTTACGACAGATACGGCCGGAATATCCCAAGCAGCTGCGCTACTTGGGCAAGGGCGGCTCGTCGCGTTTCCAACAGAAACGGTTTACGGGCTGGGTGCTGATGCGTGCAATGATACAGCCGTTGCAAAGATATATGCAGCAAAGGATAGACCTAGCTTTAACCCGCTCATTGCCCATACCGCAGATCAAGTAGCTGCAGAAACCCTTTGCCTATTTGATGAAACGGCACATAGGCTCGCCGCTGCATTTTGGCCGGGCGCTTTGACGCTTGTATTACCCCTGCGCGCTGGATCAAACATCTCTCGGCTTGTGACCGCAGGGCTAGATACACTTGCAGTGCGTGTGCCCGACCACCCGGTGAGCCGCGCTTTGCTGCATGCGTTTTCTGGCCCCGTTGCAGCGCCTTCGGCCAACCCATCAGGGCAGATCAGCCCCACAACGGCGGCCCACGTCATGGCAGGTCTATCAGGGCGTATTGATGCGGTTGTGGAGGGTGGCGCGTGTACTGTTGGCGTTGAATCAACGAT
>CAKMZE010000115.1:0-482 GCA_929200295.1 uncultured Alphaproteobacteria bacterium | reverse complement strand
TTGTCGCATGCGGCCCAATTCCAAAGCTTCTGCGTGCAGGTGGCATCCCGTTAGAGACGCTTGAGGCGTGCATCGGGCAACCGCTGCAACAGCCCGATGATGCTGATGACATCACACAGCCCAATGCGCCCGGTCAGCTCGCCTCGCATTATGCGCCCAAGGGGCAGTTACGTCTTAACGTCACGAAACCACGGGACAATGAACACTACCTTGGATTTGGCAGGGTACAAGCCGATCTCAACCTCTCACCATCGGGCGATCTGACCGAGGCCGCGGCGCGTTTATTTGCATGTTTGCATCAACTTGATGCGATGGGCGCTGCACAAATTGCTGTCGCGCCCATTCCCGATCATGGCTTGGGCCGCGCTATTAATGACAGGTTATCCCGCGCAGCAGCACCACGTGAGACCTCCTAAAGCCACTCTTATCATTCTTAGGTTTTGAAATATCCCGGGGGTCTGGGGGCTGGCCCCCAGTGGTGG
>CAKMZE010000114.1 GCA_929200295.1 uncultured Alphaproteobacteria bacterium | reverse complement strand
CTGCCAAACGGCGCGTATTTGGGAAGGTCCGCATTGATATGATTGCCGGCCCATCCGAGATTTTGGTGATCGCGGATAAAGACAATGATCCTGATTGGATCGCACTCGATCTTTTGTCCCAAGCAGAACACGACGCAAGCGCGCAAGCGCTGCTTATTACCGATGACGCAGCCTTTGGGCAATCCGTGGCCGATGCCGTGGAAAAACGTCTCAAAACGTTAGAGCGCCGCGAGATCGCAAGGCAAAGCTGGCGTGACTTTGGCGCGATCATCACGGTGCGCGATCTTGATGAGGCGATAGCACTCTCTGATCGGATCGCGCCCGAGCATCTTGAGATTTGCGTCGCAGATGCCGATGCGCTTGCTGCGCAAGTCACACATGCAGGGGCGATCTTCTTAGGGGGTTGGACGCCTGAGGCGATTGGCGATTACATCGGTGGTCCAAACCATGTTTTGCCCACCGCGCGCTCTGCACGGTTCTCAAGCGGGCTATCGGTGCTCGATTTCATGAAGCGCACAACACTTGCGCGTATGACGCCCGAGGCGTTACGCGCAATCGGGCCTGCGGCTGCGCGGCTCGCCGCATCAGAAAGCCTCGAAGCGCATGGGCTTTCAGTGCTTGCACGGTTAGAACGGTTGAACCAAAATGGCTGATATGAACCACATCATGCATATCGATTTGGATGATAGTAATCTGCCAAAGCCAACGCCTGAGATCGAACAAGAGCGCAAAGTCGCGATGTTTGATCTGATGGAAAGCAATTCCTTTGCCCTGCCCGCGCGTGCTGATGGGCGCGCCGTGCCGCCCGGTCCCTATCGCCTGTCGCTTTCTATTCGTGATCGCCGCCTCGTCTTTGCCATCACCCAAGAAGATCACACGTCTGCAGGTGAATTTCATCTTTCGCTTGGGCCGTTTCAGCAGGTTGTCAAAGATTACTTTCAAATCTGCGAAAGCTATTTTGACGCGGTCAAAACGATGCCGCCCAGCCAGATTGAAACCATTGATATGGCCCGCCGCGGCATTCACAACGAAGGCGCCCGCGTCCTGCAAGACCGGCTTGAGGGCAAGGCAGAGGTCGACACAGACACAGCACGCCGCCTATTCACGCTCATTTGTGTGCTGCATTTTGGGGCGGGATGATCATGTCAGATCACACCTCATACGCACCCTTGCCACAGGCTATCTTATTTTGCTGCGACCATAATGCCGTCCGGTCGCCCATGGCCGAGGGCATTATGAAAAAGCTTTATGGCACAGATTGCTATGTGCAATCAGCCGGGCTCAAGAACGATCTCGAAATCGACGGCTATGCGATCACTGTTTGCGCCGAGGTCGGAGTTGAGCTGTCGCGCCATAGGTCTCGCAGCTTTGATGAGATGGAAAATTGGGGGGACGATCTGTCGTCCTTTGATCTCGTGCTCGCCCTGTCAAACGCCAGCCATGCCCGCGTGCTTGAGCTCACGGATGTGTTTCATACCGAGGTTGATTTCTGGCCTGTGGTTGATCCAACAGGCTTTGGCGATGACCGGGAGCTGCGGCTTTCGCGCTACCGCGAAGCGCGGGATCAAATTATCGCAGGTCTGACAGGACGCTGGGGGCCGGGGCAAGGGTTATCTTGATAGACCTGCAATCGCACCTGCAAAACTCCACAAGCAGAACGACAATTTTTATCTTTCAGATGTGGGGACCTCTTGCGAAAAATCGCGTGAATGCCTCTATCGAGGTAAAACCATAGAGCAGAAAGCGGTTTTCACGCTTTTGACTTGATATTTTCTGCAAGCGAGCGCATGTATCGCGCGCGCAGACATGCTGCGCGTCATAGATCAGGAGAGAACATGGCCAAGGAAGAACTGCTCGAATTTCCCGGCGTCGTTAAGGAACTCCTGCCGAACGCGACATTTCGGGTCGAGCTGGAAAACGGCCATGAAATCATCGCGCATACGGCAGGGAAAATGCGCAAGAACCGGATCCGCGTTTTGGCGGGTGATAAAGTGCAAGTGGAAATGACACCCTACGATCTGACCAAGGGTCGGATCAACTACCGCTTTAAGTAACGGCGCCGTCCGCCCGCGTTTCGCATGACAGCTTTACCCCGCGATCCTTCACTCAAGTTGATCCTCGGCTCCGGCTCTCCGCGCCGGCTTGAGATTTTAGCGCTTGCCGGGATCAGCCCCACTGGGGTCCGCGCACCCGATATTGATGAAACGCCCCTGCCCAACGAGGCGCCGCGCGATTACGTCAACCGCATCGCAGCCGCAAAGGCACACGCAGTGTCCATCGCGGCTGATGAGGTCGTTTTATGTGCCGATACCACCGTTGCCCTAGGGCGGCGGATTATGGGCAAGCCTGCGGATGCCGATGAGGCCGCAGCGTTTCTGACAAAGCTTGCCGGGCGGCGTCATAAGGTGATCACCGCAGTCACCGTAAAACGTGGCACGCGGCTTTGGCAAAAAGATGTGCAAACCACCGTCGCGCTCAAACAATTAAGCCAAGACGAGATCAACTGGTATCTTGCAACAGGCGATTGGAAAGGCAAAGCTGGCGGATATGCGATCCAAGGCCCCGCAAGTGCCTTTGTCACATGGATAAACGGGTCTTTTCATGCGGTCATGGGGCTGCCACTACCGCAAAGCCTGGGGCTGTTGGGCGCAGCAGGCTACCCTGTCACTGAGGCCCCATTATGAAGGGCCGCACAATCGTTCTTGACCATATCAAGGGGACTGAAGCAGCTGCACTTTTAATCGATGGGCGTCTTGATGATCTTTTGATTGATGCGCCCGATGCATCCCGCCCCGGTGCGATCTACCGCGCAATCTGTGACCGCCCGCTCAAAGGCCAAGGTGGTATGATGCTGCGCTTACCCGAGAGCGAGACCGCATTCCTGCGGCAAGGCAAAGGGCTACGCCCAGGCCAGCCTCTTTTGGTGCAGGTGACCGGATATGCTGAGGATGGCAAGGCTGTTCCTGTCACAGCGCGTGTACTTTTTAAAAGCCGCTATGCAATTGTGACACCGGGCAAACCCGGGCTCAATATCTCGCGCCAGATTACGGATGATGACACCCGTGACCGCTTGCTGGGTATTGCCCATGCCAGCCATGAGGGCGACATGGGGCTTATCCTACGCTCATCTTGTGACACGGCACCTGACGATGAGATTGCTGATGATATCACCGCAATGCTCGCCATGGCCGAAGCGATTATGGCTGATGAACAAGGGGCCGCAGAGGCGCTCACCGACGGGGATAGCCCGCATACGCAAGCCTGGCGCGAATGGACCGCCCCCGCTGACATCATCACCGACCCGGGCGGGTTTGAAACACTCGGTGTCTTAGACCAGATGACAGAACTGGCGATGCCGCATACTCGGCTCACCGATGGCGATATGTATGTGGAACCCACCCGCGCGCTCACCGCCGTGGATGTGAATACAAAAGGCGACACATCGCCTGCAGCGGCATTAAAAGCCAATATCGCAGCCTGCCGCGCGCTACCCAAAGCATTGCGCCTGCGCGGGCTGGGTGGTCAAATCACGGTAGATTTCGCGCCTATGTCCAAGGCGCATCGCAAACAGGTTGAACAATCCTTGCGCGCAGCGTTTCGCAATGACCCGATTGAAACGTCTCTCGTCGGATGGACCCCAATGGGGTTGTTCGAGCTGCAACGCAAACGCGAAAGACGGCCACTCTCGGCCGCTTTTCTTAACAATTTGTAAGCTAAGCTGAAAGTATAGCACTTTGACTATATTTGAGAGATATTTTCTGCCCGCTCCGCTTGCACTAATATGACTCCACAATACCTCACTTATATGGTTTCATTCCGCCTTAAATTGAGTGGAGTGTATTTATGCGCGAAGAAGGTGACATGAGCCGTAAAGAATTTTCAGTAGCTTACAACGGGCCTGACCGAATAGCGGATCACACCATAGATGTGGATTTGCTTGCGCCAGCGTTATTAGCTTTTGGAAAGTTAATTAGGGAAGCAAACAGAGAGGTAAACGGGAAAACCACTAAAGCGAATGTGTTAGTGGTTTCTGATTTTGAACACAAATGTTTCAACATCAACTTTGAAGTCGCACTTACACTTCTTGAACAGTTACGCACCTTAGCCGGCACACATGAAGTAAAAACCGCCAAGGGTATTCTAGAATGGCTTGACTTAATTGGGGGAGCTGCTGCCGGCGTAACCTCCACGCTTGGCTTTCTCGGTTTCCTACAATGGCGAAAAGGCCGGAAGATTGAAGAGATCAATGAGATCAACAACACCGATCAATCTGGGTCCGTGACAATTAAGGTTGAGGGCGACAACAATCCGATTACCGTAAACCAACATACGTGGAACCTCGCGAACAACCCAAGGGCCTTGTCAGCGGCACGGGACGCGCTTTCACCAGTTGGCACCGACGGCTTTAATAAAATTGAGTTACGAGATGGAGGTCGTACTATTAACGAAATCTCAGAGGATGAAGCCAATAGAATTCTAGCGTCTTGTATTGCCGGAATTGAGGAAGCTCTGGACATTACACCAGACATCGACATTTCATCAGCTTGGTTAACAGTCTACTCTCCAGTTTATGAAGAACGTGCAGAAAGATGGCGGTTTAAGCTGGGCAAAGAAATTATTTACGCAGATATTTCAGAAACAACAATTGCACATGATGCCCTTGAGCGAGGCGGTGCAATGGCCGATGACTCATACCAAGTAAAGTTGGAAATTGTCACACCCAAAACACCAGAAGGTAAGGACAAAAAACCGATATATAAAATACAGGAAGTGTTGCGTTTTTTGCCTGCAATACCAGAAACTCAAGATAGTCTTGATCTAGGAAAAGGCCGAGAGTAGAAAAATGCTAAACTTGAACCAAGCACAAAGGATACACCTTTCCTTGACGATTTATAAGTTCAGGCATTTAGCCGTGTAAAACACGCCATAACAGGCCGCGCTCAATAAACGCTATAATACTCAGAGATGCTGCTTGCTTGAACTGACGGGGGCGTCCCAGAAGAACTGCCCCCCGCCACAAAAACCAAGACCGTTAAACTCACACAGGCTGCGCCATATTTCAACATAACTGATGGCCTTCATACTCGTTCACACAAGAAACATCGCAGATCACCGCATGGAAAAATAGAGAGAGAAAATGATACATTTTCCCCCTAAGTTTCATATGTGTTTTCTAGTTCTTAAGCATTCTCAGTCCTTGGGTGACATCAGTGCGCACAGCAAGCCGTAATCCTGGCTCATCGCCCACTTTGAGCGCGGATAATATCAGCCGGTGATGATAGGGCGGCTCCTTACGGTTCAGGCGCCCATAGAGCGACTGCATTGTTGGCCCCATCTGCAACCAAACGGTTTCCGTCATCGCGAGCATCGCAGGGGCCTGCGCCCGCAGATAAAGCGTGCGGTGAAATTCTAAGTTCATCCGAATATAACCCGAGGCATTTTGCCGGGCGACCATTTGGCTGACCCCTTGGTTGATCGTCTCAAGCCGCTCGATCAACGCAAAATGCGCCCGTGGCAGCGCGCGTGATGCCAGCTCAGGCTCAAGCATCGCGCGGAGCGTCGCGAGCTCTTCAATCCGTTCGTTCGATAAGGCCGGGGTGCTGACACGACCGGAGGCTGATAAAAACAGCGCCCCTTCGGCAACAAGCCGCCTGACGGCTTCGCGTGCAGGTGTCATTGAGACACCAAAATCTTGGCCAATGCCGCGCAACGTTAACGCAGAACCAGGCGCGATTTCACCATGCATAATCTGCATGCGCAACGCGCGGTAGACCCGCTCATGCGCAGCTGTGGTTGGGTCAGATTGTTTGATGGTCACCATGCTTTTTTGTGATCACAAAGCGGTACGGCGTCAAGTGTCAAATGTGACCCTATGCAGCTGCTCACCGTTATCACGCAACCATTTGCGGCAGTCTTGGTAGTCGGGGAAAATATCCGCGACGATCTGCCAAAACTGGGGGCCATGGTTCATCTCGACCAAATGCGCCACCTCATGTGCGGCGACATAAGACAGCACCTCTGGCGGGGCCATGATCAGGCGCCATGAATACATCAGCGCGCCCTGTGACGAACATGACCCCCAGCGTGACCGCGTGTCACGCAGGCTCAATCGTCTGTAACCACGCCCGATCACCCCCGCATAATGATCTGACGCTTGGGCGAGCGCATCGCGTGCTGCAAGCTTTAGATAGGCCTGTATCTGCGCGCCCGTTCGCCCATTATACGGCACCTGAAACATTCCATCTTGGTAGGCCACCCGCGCCACATCTGCATTGATGATCGGCGAGCTGACACCTTGGAAGAGGATCTCAGCACCAACTGACGCCAAAATAGTCGGCTGTACTGCGCTCACATGCTTGCGCAACCAGCTTTCGCGCTCTTGCAAAAATGCAAGCGCTTCTTTGTCCTTCACACCGCGAGGGATCGTCAAGGAGACACGCCCATCCAGCCGTGAAACCCGTAGCACCATCCGTCTGGCCCGCGTAGAGCGACGCATAAACACAGTTACAGACGGTTCTCCATCCAGAACATAACGATCCATCTCTGCGTTTCTGTCGATTAATCTCACCAAAGTCTTTGACACCATGGGCTGCTTATGGCAGTTGGCAGCGATCCGCCGCAAGTAGCAAGCTTTGCCGGCCCATATTGTTTTTAAAAGGAACTGCCAATGCCTAAGGAAGAGTGGGGCACAAAGCGCCTCTGCCCCGAGACCGGCAAACGCTTTTACGACTTGAATGCGACACCGATCATTAGCCCGTATACTGGCAAAGAGGTCGCAATCGATACATCAAAGACCCGTACAATGGTCGCTGATGCCGAAGACGCACAAAGCAAAAAGATGGAAGAGGCCGAGACCGAAGAAGATCTGGTGCTCGACGATGATGATAGCGATGATGTCGATCTAGGTGATGACGTCCTGGATGACGACGATGACGACGATACTGTGAGCCTCGATGAGCTCGCAGACGTCGCGGCAAACGACGACGAATAGCTTTGCGTTAAAATTTAGGCGCTAGGGGCGGATTTCGCTTGATCCCGCCCCGCACGCTGCCTAGAACGCAATGCAGTGATGCAGATAGCTGCATCTGATGGGGCCTTAGCTCAGTTGGGAGAGCGCTTGCATGGCATGCAAGAGGTCAGGGGTTCGACTCCCCTAGGCTCCACCATTACTATTTTCAGACTCCAAAAATCAGATTTCGAAATCACTATTCGGTCCTTATGACAGATTTCACGGCACCCTCTCTCTCAATTGTGGGGGCGCTCATTCCTGTGCTGAAACCAACTATATCGACGCCGCAAAACCTGTAGCACAACCCCTCGTAAGTATTCATTCACCACACCTAAAAATGGGTGAATACCACATTAGGGAAATTGGTACATTAAGGGAAAATTAAACGCTTGTCTGAGCCCGCTCAGTAATCTCGTCATGCAGTATGACTTGACTACATTGCTATTATACTTACCCTATCCCCAGTGATATTTATCACATTTTAAAAAAACTACTTTACGAAAATTTAATTCACTCAAAAGCAAATTTGGAGAAACATTATGTTTTTTAAACACTTACGCCACTTGGCGCTATCATCTAGTTTCGCACTACTTACCTTTGCTGCCCCTCTAGCTGCTCAAGTTACCGTTACAGGGCAGGTTACGACGGACAATTTCTTTGTTGTTAATCTCAGTTATGGCCCCAACCAAACGACGACAATCCAGCCCGGTTCAGCCACAAACACGGCAAGTAACCAACAATGGGCCTCACCCAGCACATATAATTTCACAATTGATGAGACACGTCTTGGTCATTGTCATATTCAAATTGTCACTTGGAATGCGGATGCAGCTAGCCCTGCGGCAGTATCCGCGTTGTTTTCTGGTAATGCCAGCACTGAGCTCACCGGAGGAACACAATTTAGGGCATATGATACGACGGTTCCCTCATCAACATTTGGGGCCGCTCCTGCAATACCCCCCATTCAAATAATGGAAAGTTGGGTACGCCTCACCGACAATATCCCGAGCGACTTAACATATTTTGTTAATTCTGTTTGGGGCATCTCTCCTGTAATGATTAATAACAACACTGCAGCTTGGGTGTGGAGCGATGGAGCCGATCAATCAGTGCTGCCTGGGAGCACTCAAAACACGCATTACCGCTCATTCACATTGCCTTGCGCATCGATTGTTCAAAATCGTCCAACCATTGTGAACCCACCTGCGCAAATCACCAGCCTCGATCATTTCCAATGTTATGGTCCTGAAAATGTTGAGGGTGAGCTTGAAAAAGTAGAAATTTTTGTTGAGGATCAGTTCGGTGAAGGTCAAATCGTGTTGGCAGAGCCTGTTTTGCACTGCAATCCATCGGGTAAAGTTCACAACGATGAAAAATTTGAAATTGTGAATAAAGAAGACCACTTAGTCTGTTATGAAATAGTTGAGCAAACCGATTTAGAGGGCAGACGCGTAGAAACCGAGAGTGTCCGATCTTCTGTGTATGAGTAAATTGGCCCATGCTTCCATAACGAAG
>CAKMZE010000113.1 GCA_929200295.1 uncultured Alphaproteobacteria bacterium | reverse complement strand
GTTAGATAAACTACTGTTTTCTAACAAGAGTCGCAGTTGGGGGTAGCGCCCGCCGCCGCCCGCCCCGCAGTGAAACGCGGCTATGATGTGCCTCATTATGTAAATCCCATCCCACTTTGACAGAGGCGAGCGTTATGTCGGATAGGCCTTTTGCAAATAGCTTTTCATTGCCGGGCGATAGGCTGATAGCTCATCCGCCACGGCCTGGAATTCTGATAACCGCATTTGGTAGGATATTACACGTGCAGGCCAGTTGACCTGCAATCCCATGGCCTCTTCAAATGCATTGATCCAGGCAAAGGTCACAGCAAACCCGCAATCACACAGCCAAAGCGGGTCTGAGGGCAGAACATCTGCGCTCAGTAATAAATCGAGCGCGGAAAGATGCGTGCTGATCGCCTCGCCCCCTGCCCTGACGACTGCTTGATCACGTGTCTCATAGGCGACCTGAGGGTAAAGCGCGCGCACCGCAGGTTCGAGCCGCGTATCATGGAACCGGCTCTTTTCACGTGCCTTTGCCCTGAGGTGCATATCCTTAGGCAACATCGGCACCGCGGCAAAAGCCTCATTCAAATATTCTGCAATCGCCTCAGAATCTGACAGCATAAAGCCATCATGCACCATGGCCGGTAGATTGCCAGATGGTACAATGGCTTTGTACGCGGCCGAGCCGTAGCCACCGGGTGGCGTCAGTTCTTCCCAAGTGATGCCCTTGTGGCGCATCATAATGCGCAGTTTCGCGCAGTAAGTGGCCACGGGAACAGAATAAATTTGCAGCATTAGATCACCCAAAATAAAAGGCCAGCCGGAACCGACTGGCCTGATCTATCACATATTGCCAGCGCTTACTCAGCCAAAAGCTGCCACTTCACGCCCAACTCATCAAAGAGACCGCGCTCTTTTTGCAAGGCGATCCACGTGTTGACATAGTTGATCCATACTTGATCAGACTGCGGAAGAAGCATCGCAATAGGTGTCGGCGAACGCCCCGTCTCAACAGGCACGATCATCAGCTGGTCATATTGCGCCACAAGCTTATTTGCCTCAACGTTTGATGTAATGTTGGCATCTGCACGGCCGGCAAGAACCTCTTGGAAATCACGTGCGGGGGCCTCAACAATCCGGTGCGTCGCATTGGGGAAATACTGTTTTACCTGCGCCTCTTGCGTTGTGCCAAGGGTCGCGGCCACAGACACATCCGCTTGGTTCAAATCATCCCAGCTTTGGAAGCGGTCTGCATTTGTTGCCAATGTCAAAGGCACAGTAGCGAGTGAAAAGTAGCTATCAGAATAACCCGCAGCCTTTGCACGCGCGGCTGAGACTGACGCAGATCCTGTCATATGGTATTGGCCCGATGTGACCCCAGCAACGAGCGTTTTCCAGTCGGTTGGAACAAATTCGATCTCAACACCCATATCGGCGGCGAGGGCCGTCATGACATCAATGTCATAGCCTTCATATGTATTTGTTGCGATATCCCGCATCGTCATCGGGTTCCAGTCACCGGTCGTTCCGACCTTTAACACACCACTTGAAAGGATGTCGTTCAGGGCAGACTGCGCCTGCGCCGCAACCGCACTCAGTGATAAAACCGTAGCAGCGGCAATGATTTTAAAAAATGTCATAGGGTTTCCTTTTAGAATAGGCCATATCCGCTATTGTGACCCAATGTGCCAGGATTGCAAAGTCGAAGTTCGCACAATTGCAAATGAGCCTGATCATATGGGAAAAGAGAGCGGAAAATCATGCCAGACAGCAACACGATCATCACGCTTAACAATGTGAACAAGCATTTCGGCGATTTTCAGGCGCTTAAGAACGTATCGCTTGAGGTCACATCTGGTGAGCGCGTCGTGATTTGTGGCCCCTCTGGATCCGGTAAATCCACCTTGATCCGCTGTATTAATCAGCTGGAAACCCATGAGGCGGGCGAGATTACTGTTGATGGCGTGACGCTCTCGGCTACGCAAAACAATGCGCATAAGATCAAAGCCACCGTTGGCATGGTGTTTCAGCAGTTCAATCTGTTCCCGCATTTATCGGTTATTGATAACCTCACACTCGGTCCGCGCCGCGTCTTGGGGCTGTCTGAAGAGGCCGCAAAAGCCCGCGCGATGACCTATCTTGAGCGGGTCCAAATCCCCGATCAGGCGGATAAACTGCCCCGTCAGCTTTCTGGTGGGCAGCAACAACGTGTCGCAATCGCGCGTAGCCTCTGTATGGAACCGAAAATCCTGCTTTTTGATGAGCCAACGTCTGCGCTTGATCCTGAAATGATCGCCGAGGTGCTAGATGTAATGACGGAGCTCGCCTCGAGCGGGATCACAATGATCGTTGTCACCCATGAAATGGGCTTTGCACGGCGTGTCGCTGATAAAATGGTGTTTATGGATCAAGGTGAGATCATTGAAACTGGCACACCTGAACAAGTCTTTACCGCGCCAAAATCACAGCGGTTTGCGCATTTTCTTGAACAAATTCTCAATCACTAGGGCTGGGATATGAAACGTCTTTGGATATTGATTGCAATCGCTTGCCTGTCTGGGTGTTCAGATAATTGGGGATGGTATGTTGTGGACCCCAGCACAAAGAGCGGTGCAAGCAATCTACGCTTCATGATATCAGGGGCTTATTACACGATCCTCATGTCCGTGACTGCGATTTTGATCTCTGTTGTGCTCGGTTTATTGGTCGCGTTGCCTGGGTTATCGCAGCGCAAAGCTTGGCGCATGTTTAACCGTACATATGTTGAGATCGTGCGCGCCGTGCCGATCCTCGTGCTTATTTTATGGGTATATTACGGGTTGCCACAGCTCAGTGGTCTCACGTTGAATGTATTTTGGGCGGGCGTTCTTGCCTTGGCCCTCTCTGATAGTGCGTTTCAGGCCGAGATTTTCCGTGGCGGGATACAATCGATCTCCAAAGGGCAATATGAGGCGGCACAATCCATATCGCTAAATTACCGCGACACGATGCGCTATGTGATCTTGCCACAGGCAATCCGTCGTATTCTTCCTGCATTGGGTAACCAACTGGTTTATATGCTCAAAATGTCATCCCTCGTCTCGGTGATTGGCATGCAAGAGCTCACGCGCAAAGCCAATGAGCTTGTGGTGTCTGAATATCGCCCGCTTGAGATCTACACGATCCTCGTTTTGGAATATCTCGTTTTGATCCTTATCGTTTCCGCAGGCGTGCGTTGGCTCGAACGCCGCATGCAAAGCAGTGAGGTTTAACGATGGCGACACATGAAAATGCGGATGATCTCACCACCGGACCAATGGCGCGGCATTTTCGTAATCTCGCAATTCCAGCGGCCTTGGGCATGCTGTTTTCGACGCTCTATAATGTTGTTGATGTATTTTATGCTGGGCGTATATCAACCGATGCGCAGGCCGGGCTGGCGGTTGGGTTTCAAGCGTTTTTCATCCTGATGGCCGTGGGTTTCGGGCTCGGTGTCGCGCTGAGCGCATTGGTAAGCAATGCCAAAGGTGCAGGCGACGAGGCGCAAACTCGCAGATATGCCAGCCAAGGGATTAGCTTTGGCATGATCGCATCTGTAGTCTTTATGTGCATCGGCGCGTTCGCAGGCCCCCTGCTCATCGCGCTAGTGTCAGAGCCCGGGGCGTACCGTGATGCGGCCAACGGGTACTTTCGATGGCTGATTTTTGCGCTCCCTGGGTTCTTGATCGCTTATGGGACCAATGGGATATTGCAGGCGCATGGTGACACCAAATCAATGCAACGGGCGTTGATGGCAGCGTTCGTCCTAAATGTGGGTCTTAATCCACTGTTGATTTGGGGGATACCCGGGCTTTGGTCTGGCATGGGATTTAACGGTATCGCGCTTTCTACCGTGATCAGCCAAACCGGGGCGATGGGCTATATCTTATGGCGGATATCACGATTAGACGTCATGCAAGGTGTGGTACTGCGCGATCTCGTTCCAAATGCCGCGTGCTATAAGGCAATTACAGCCCAGCTTTTGCCTGCAAGTTCTGCCATCATGGTGATGTTCATTTCAGGCTTTGTCGTGCAATTCGCGCTCAAGGGTTTTGGCGGCAGCGCATTGGCCGCTTACGGTGTCGCATTACGGATTGAACAGATCCTTTTATTGCCCGTGCTTGGCATGACAGGGGCGCTTTTACCTATTGCTGGGCAAAACTTTGGCGCAAAAGCCTATGCACGCGTAGAAGACGCGCTGTTCTTTTGTTGGAAGCTTGGGTTTGCAATGACCGTGATCGCAACACCGACACTGTGGTTTGGCGGGGCCGCAGCAATGCGGGTCTTTACCGATGACCCAGAGGTGATCGCAATCGGGGCAAGCTATCTACGGGTCGATAGTATCCTGTTTCCAATCTATATGATGCTGTTTTCGATCAATTCGCTTTTGCAGGCGCTCAAGCGTCCGATCTGGACGTTGTGGATTAGCATCTACCGGCAAGGCTTTGGTGTTGCGTTCTTTATTTGGATTTTTATTGGGGTGATGGGTTTTGACGTCTGGGGTGTATGGTTTGGTATTGGCGCGGCGGTAAGCACAGGCTGGGTACTTGCCCTTGGCGTGGCGTACCGCATCGGCACACAAGAATTACGCCCCAAAGAAAGCCACGCCCCCCCTTTCATCCCCTGAAAAATCCCGTATGTTATTTTCAAATGTCTCCCCACTAGGATGCAATGCTGTGACACAGACCATTGACTACGGAAATCTGATGCACCGTGCGATGCGCGGCCTCATTCAAGAGGTGCTCAACGGGATTGCTGAAACCAATGAGCTCCCTGGTGAGCATCATTTCTTTATCACATTTGACACGATGCATCCCGATGTTGAGATCGCGGATTGGCTGTCAGATCGGTATCCGGGTGAAATGACTGTCGTGATTCAGCATTGGTTTGACGATCTTGATGTCACCGATGAAGGCTTTGCAATCACATTGAATTTTGGCGACAACCCCGAGCGTCTTTATATCCCATATGACGCGATCAAGACATTCGTTGACCCTTCTGTTGAATTTGGTCTGCGCTTTGAAACCCAAGATGACGCATCCGACGAGGAAGAGCCCGAAGAGGCCCCAATGGATGAAATGGTCGAAGAAGATCACCCCGTTGAAGAACGCAAAGAGGCTGAGATTGTCAGCCTCGATCAATTTCGAAAATAACCTTATCTTATCACCTTACAGTCACTAAACCGCGCAAGAGCCACACTGCGCAAAATCGGGAGCCCCATATGTCTGCAACGCGTACCGAAACTGATAGCTTTGGTCCTTTGAATGTCCCTGCTGATCGCTATTGGGGTGCGCAAACGCAGCGCTCATTGATGAACTTTCCGATTGGCTGGGAAAAGCAGCCAGTTGCGATCGTGCGTGCACTTGGTGTGGTCAAACAAGCCTGCGCTACGGTGAATAAAAGCTTAGGCAAGCTCGACGATGAGAAAGCCGATGCCATGATCGCCGCCGCATCCGAGGTCGTCGCGGGTCAGTTAGATGATCATTTTCCGCTCGTCGTGTGGCAAACAGGCTCTGGCACGCAATCGAATATGAATGCCAATGAGGTGATTTCAAACCGCGCGATTGAAATGCTGGGCGGCGAGATTGGTTCGAAAACACCTGTGCACCCTAATGATCACTGCAACATGGGGCAATCGTCAAACGACACCTTCCCGACCGCGATGCATATCGCTGTTGCCACAACTGCGCATGATGTGTTGATCCCCGGCCTTGAAAAGCTGCATGCCGCTTTGGCTGAAAAGCAAGCCGATTTTGATGAGATCATCAAGATTGGCCGCACACATACAATGGACGCCACGCCGCTCACGCTTGGGCAAGAGTTCTCAGGATATGTGCATCAGGTTGCCATGGGGCTGCGCCGGGTCAAGACAGCCCTGCCCGCGATCTATGAGCTCGCCCAAGGTGGGACGGCCGTTGGCACCGGCCTGAACACCCCCAAAGGCTGGGGCGAGGCTGTTGCCGCAGAAATGGCCACAATAACCGGCCTGCCCTTTGTCACTGCACCCAATAAGTTCGAGGCGCTCGCGGCACATGATGCGCTCGTTGAAATGTCTGGGGCTTTGAAAACAGTTGCCGCCAGCCTTTATAAAATTGCCGCAGATATCCGCATGCTTGGCTCTGGCCCAAGGTGTGGATTGGGTGAACTCATGTTACCTGAGAATGAGCCGGGCTCATCGATCATGCCGGGCAAGGTCAACCCAACACAGGTTGAGGCCCTGACCCAAGTTTGCGCCCATGTCATGGGCAATGATGCAGCCGTGGGCTTTGCCGGATCGCAGGGGCATTTTGAATTAAACGTGATGAAGCCCATGATGGCCTATAATGTGTTGCAATCGATGCAGCTTTTGGGTGATGCGGCCTCAGCCTTTACCGATAATTGTGTGGCGGGTCTTGCCGCGGATGAAACGCGTATTGAAAAACTGATGCGCGAGTCTCTTATGCTTGTCACCGCACTTGCCCCCACGATTGGCTATGACAATGCAACCACCGTTGCAAAGACCGCGCATAAAAACGGCACGACACTTAAGGAAGAGGCGATCAAGCTTGGCTTTGTGGATGAAGACACCTTCGATAAGGTTGTGCGTCCAGAGCAAATGATCGGCCCCAAATGAGCGGTGATTTAATCAACCTCAACAAAGCCCGCAAAGCCAAAGAGCGCGCCGCGCATAAAGCGCAAGCCGATGTGAACGCCGTGAAATTCGGCCGTACCAAAGCAGAACGCATCCTCGAAGCAAGGCGGAAAACAAAAGCGGATACGACACTGTCTGCTATGAAATTCGAAGACGATTAAATGTCGTCAGCACGCCCTGTCAAAAGATCACTGACGCTCAAAGGGCACCGTACAAGCGTGTCGCTCGAGGATATTTTTTGGCAAGAGTTTAAACGCATTGCCGAAGAGAGACGTTTAGCGATCAACGCGCTTGCCGCTGAAATAGACGCGGCCCGTGGTGATATTGGCCTCGCCTCAGCGATACGAATCTATGTTCTTAAAAACTCTTTAGGCTCTTCTGATAGTTAGACACTTTATTCAGAATATTATAGGTCGCAATTTCATTACTTCTGCGCTCATAACTCTCAATAACGCTGTAAGGCACATCTAAGCTGCCCACATCAGGAAATTTATAGTTTGAAGCTATAGTTATCAGCTTTTTCAGCCAAATACGCATTATATCATCCCAAGATCACAATTCTTATTATTTTTATAGGATGAATTGATTCGAAAAAGAATACAACAAAAACATGTCACAAATGTGGCTATTCTCAATTGGCCCCTGCTCTACCGTTCAGTAATATGTAACCAAATGCCATCTTTTGCGCGCACCGTAAGATGCGCGACAGGCACCGGGATTTTGCCTTCAACAGGTGTGAAACGATACCGTTTTAAGAGCTGCGCGATCAGTACGACCCCCTCGATCATCGCGAACCCTGCCCCCGTGCACACACGTGGGCCCGCTGAAAACGGCATGTAAGCTTCTCGCGAGCTGCTGACACCTTCTGGGGTATCCCAGCGGCCTGGATCAAATTCATCGGGCCTGTCCCACATGCGCTCATGCCGATGCAGATGCCATGGCGAGAGCACAACCTGTGCTCCCGGTTTAACATCACGCCCACGAAACACCTCGGGCTGCTGTGTCTCACGCACCATCATTGGCACAGGTGGATAGAGCCGCAACGCTTCGCGAAAAACATTACGCGTCAGTTTGAGTGACGATAGCTTTGCAAAGTCTTTTTCAAACCCTGCCGCCTCTTCAGCGAGTTTATCTTGCCATTCAGGATGTGTGGCAAGCAGATAGAGTGTCCATGCCAATGCAGATGCGCTCGTTTCATGACCCGCGAGGAAAAAGATCGCGACCTGATCAACCATTTCATCAAGATCAAAGGTTTCACCGGTTTGCGGATCCTGCATCGTCAGTATTTTCGTCGCGAGGTCATCTGGCACATCACCTGCCTCAATTGCATCGAGACGCTCTGCGACGAGCCCAGAAATCAGCGCACGAATTTGTTCTGCCGTTTTGAGCGTCTCGCGCCGGAAAAACTTTGGCATCCATTTCGGGCCGGGGATAAACGCCGCGAGATTCAAAATCGGCTGCGTTCTTTGGTAGGTGCGAAACTGATCGAAAACCTGCGTGGCTGTTTCATGCTCAATCGGAATTGAGAACAGCGTGCGAAAAATAACATCGGCTGCGGCATGTGAGGCTTCGATTTCGATCTCTTGCGGTGTGCCATCGGCCATTGTGGTCATGCGGTCAGCTGCGGCCTCTCCTGCGTCCCATATGGCTGAAAACGTATCGCGCAAACGCCCCCCTTCAAACGCAGGGTCAATGATCCGGCGTTGCCGTTTCCAGACCTCTCCATTGGTTAAGAAAACCGAGTTTCCCAAGAGTGGGCGTAACCCTGCGCCAATGCGATCTGATTTCGGGAACGCATCCGGGTTGTCCTGCAAAACGCGCTTTGTCAGTGCCGGATCATTGATCATATAGCTGCGAAAAAACGGCGTGCGAAACTCTGCCATCCAAGCCCGGTATAATTTTGCCGGCTGCGCAGAGAGGATATCACTGCGAAACAGCTTCAAATACCGCCAAAGCGAGACACGATCCGGGCGAGCGGCGGGGTTTGGGGGACGGGTCATGGGCTTATCCACGGCAATT
>CAKMZE010000112.1:8592-8669 GCA_929200295.1 uncultured Alphaproteobacteria bacterium | reverse complement strand
TGTTCGGGCCTTCTGTCTCAGGCTCTTCGTAAGTGCCAGTCACGGTGAAGGTCACCGTCGCTGTGTCCTCTGCGCCG
>CAKMZE010000112.1:1364-8492 GCA_929200295.1 uncultured Alphaproteobacteria bacterium | reverse complement strand
GATCTGCGACAATATAGTCATCATCACGCGCATCAGGCGCATTGTTCGGCTCTTCGATCGGTTTCGTGCCTTTGACGGTGAACACGACCTTGGCTGTGTCTTCTTTGCCGTTCTCGTCACGGATCGTGTAGTAGATCGTCGTTTCTTCTGACGTACCAACTGCGAGGTCGTCAAAATCACCGTTTGGATCAAATCCAACATGACCACCGCTACCGATTGTGAACAGACCACCATTGTCGCCTGTGATCGTCATGCGACCATCAACACCAGGCTCCGTGATCTCGATGACTTTTGCACCGGGCTCATCGCTTGCCTGGATGCTGACAATCTGGAAATCATCGCCATCAGGATCGCTATCTTCACCGCGACCATTATCGTCGAAAAGATTGCCGTTTTTATCGTCGGCAGGATCATCCGCATTCACGTCAAAGAAGTCACTGCGCGCCTTTGGAGCGTTGTTCTCTTCTTCCTCTTCGTAAGTGCCAGTCACGGTGAAGGTCACCGTCGCTGTGTCCTCTGCGCCGTTCTCGTCACGGATCGTGTAGGTCACAGTGGTCGTATCTTCCTTACCAAGCGCAAGACCATCAAAGTCATCACCTGGATCAAATGAGATCGTGCCATCAGCGCCGATTGTGACCCGACCACCGTTCGAACCATTGATCGTGGTGCTCGCGTCTTCGGTCACCTTCTTACTCGCGCCCTTATCGTTGGCGACCCGCACAACACGGAACATGTCACCATCAGGATCGCTGTCCTTGCCACTGCCGTTCTTACCAAACACTGAGGTATAAGACACCTCACCAGCCTCGAGATCTGCGACAATATAGTCATCATCACGCGCATCAGGCGCATTGTTCGGCTCTTCTGTCTCGGGTTCTTCGTAGCTGCCCGTCACGGTGACAGTCACCGTCGCTGTGTCTTCTTTCCCGTTCTCGTCACGGATCGTGTAGGTCACGGATGTTTCTCTTGTCACGTCAATCGGCAGATCATCAAAATCACCGCGCGCATTGAAGAGCACGTTGCCACCGTTGGCAATTGTGAACATGCCGCCATTGTCGCCTTCGATTTTAACCGATGTACCAAGGTCACCAAACGGCTTGGCGATTGACTTGCTCTCATCGTCATTCTGAACACTTACAACACGGAACGTGTCACCCTCTGGGTCGCTATCAACGCCATTTCCATTCGCGTCAAAAAGGTTCCCTTTAACAAAATTATCGCCATCTTGATCAATCTCAAGCGCAAAATCATCATCGCGCGCATCAGGCGCCTTGTTCGGGCCTTCTGTCTCAGGCTCTTCGTAAGTGCCAGTCACGGTGAAGGTCACTGTTGCTGTGTCCGTACCGCCGCTGCCATCACCGATCGTGTATGTCACGCTGGTTGTCTTTGTCTCACCAAGAGGAAGCTTGTCAAAGTCCCTGCCAGCGTCGAATGTCACGTTGCCGCCATTGCCGATTGTGAACGTACCGCCGTGGCTGCCATCGACCTCTACAGTTCTGCCGAGCGTGCCATATGGATCCGTAATCGCTTTCTTTGCGCTGCCTGCGCCAGCGCTGATAACACGAATATCGTCATCATCAGGGTCGCTGTCGTTCGTAAGGACATTTTTGGAAGTGGAGGTGCTGTCATTCAGATCAATCTCAAAATCATCGTCCAGCGCAACAGGCCCTTTATTCGTAGGCCCTTCTGTTTCAGGTTCGTAAGTGCCCTTCACAGTGAAGGTCACCGTCGCTGTGTCTGTACCACCGTTGCCGTCACTGACTGTGTAGGTCACAGATGTTGTGGCTGTTTTACCAAGCTCAAGCGTGTCAAAGTCATCACGCGGATTGAAAAGCACATTACCACCGTTGGCAATTGTGAACATGCCGCCGTCGGTACCTACGATCTTTACAGATTTTCCGAGCTCACCAAATGCACCCTCGATTGTTTGGGTCTCTTCGCCATTGGTAACGCTAATAACACGTAGATCGTCCATATCAGGATCGGAATCGATGCCACCACTATTATTACCATAGCTGTTATTCAGGATATTGCTTTTGCCAAAATCTTCAGTTTTCAGATCAATAACAAAATCATCATCCTGCGCGACAGGGGCACTATTTTCGGGCTCTTCTGGCTCTGATGTGGCTTCACCAAAGACGAGATTATCAAGCGCACCGGAACCATTCAGAGTGACCACCATACGAGCAACGTTATTGACGTTGAGATCTTCAATGGTCTGGCCATTACTTGCAGTGCGTGTGACTTCATGTGTGTCGATCAGATTGCCCGCTTCATCATAGAAGCGAATAGATGCACCCTCTTCTACGTCAAGAAACGTGAGTTTCTTAACCTCAGCAGGGTCATCAAACATAAATTCAAATTCACCGCCGTAAGCGTCATCATTGGGACGCCCAATGCTGCCGGGCTTTTTCAGGATCAGGGCTTTTCCGAGATTATCTGTTGCCAGATCTGTTTCGTAATCAGACGTATCCTCTGTATCGATAATGATAGCACTATTCGTGTCACCCGCAGAGTTTGTTCCGCGAATGGTAAGGCCCTTTAGCCTATACTCATTGTCGACCACAGTACCTTCAGACAAATTGTTGAAGTCAATCATCGTCGTCATATTTCCGTCTCCTAATACACCGTAGGGCACTCACCCTAAGTAGAACCTGTTTAAATTCCATCGCTGAACACCAGGGAACAGTGACGGAACGTTCGCAGCTCCACTTAGGAACCACACGCTTTACTCTGCTCGCAAAGGATACCCTCCGATCGCAGACTCACACATTCTTGACCACTCAGATCAAGCCGACCGCCCCAAACAGTCGTATGCCCCCCAGTTAGGCAATCTTTAACTAGCTGTAAGGATCGCGCAAAAAAAGCGAAAAATGCATCTAAATGCGGGGAAAAACGTTGGTTTGTTGGCAGTTTTGACGAAAGCGTTAACGGGGGTTACAGCATAGATCAGTGTATTGTGTCTTAATGTGAAACAACGATTTAGCGATATATTCAATGAGGCCTTAAAAACATGTAACTTTGTCAAAAGCTCAATATTTTCGCTGATATACTGTTTCCGAAATGGTAACATTCTGTGGATAACTATGAGTAGACAATTTTTTGTCGCATTCGACCGCATTGAAGAATGTTATTGTTGATGGGTATGAAATGATCCTGCAAATTAATACTCACTTTTGCGTATTCCGCATCAAAGCTGCCTCATTTTTCTGCATAATTCGAATCAAATCACATCATCTGGCGTGTAAAACGGCACGCAAATGTCATAAACTTTTATTCAAACCTGAAAAAGAAAAGTTGGTACCGGTGGCCGGACTCGAACCGGCACGCCCGTGAAGGCGGGGGATTTTGAATCCCCTGCGTCTACCATTCCGCCACACCGGCCAACTAAGCGTCGTTTAAGCCAGCGTTTCGGTAGCGTCAATCATACAATTTGATTTGTATGAAAAATGCTTGAAGGGAAAAGCATGGAACGCCCAATCATCTAGGCTTGACCATCGCGTAACCACGTGGCCTAACCCAACATGACAATATTAGAATGGTATATTATGCTCAAACGCCTTTATCTTTGGACGCTCTCACTTGCTTCATCCCCCTATGCGTTATGGGCGCTTGGCGTTGTCGCATTTGTCGAGTCGTCGTTCTTTCCTATTCCACCAGATGTGCTGATGATCCCGATGATTATTGCAGCACCATCGCGCGCATTTCTGATCGCAGGTGTGGCCACGGTCGCCTCGGTCGCGGGTGGATTATTCGGCTATTATATAGGGGCCGAGCTTTTTGCCGCGATTGGGCAGCCAATTTTTGATTTTTACGGCAAGCAAGATGCGTTTGACGAGTTTGCACAAAGGTTCAACGAACACGGTGCATGGGCTGTCTTAATGGCGGGCATTACGCCCTTCCCATTCAAAGTCATTACCATCGCCTCAGGTGTGACAGGGCTTTCCCTGTCGGTCTTTCTCGTTTCTGCGATTATCGCCCGCGCCTTGCGCTTTTTCATCGTTGCGGCCTTACTTTGGAAGTTTGGCGCGCCGATCCGCGATTTCATTGAAAAGCGTCTTGGTTTGATGTTCACGCTGTTTTGCATCCTACTCATCGGTGGGTTTTATGTGGTGAGATATCTATGACACCGCAGCAATGGGCATTTGCGGCGGCGGTTGGGTCATTTACGCTTCTTGCGGGGGCTTACCTTTTTCAAGCGCTTGGTTATCCGCCGTGCACAATGTGTTATTGGCAGCGCTGGCCACATATGGCTGCGGTTGGAATCGGCGTATTGTTTTTTACGTTTGGGGCCCGGGCATTGGCCTATTTAGGGGCCTGTGCTGCCTTTGCGACCTCGGCCATTGGCGTTTATCATACAGGTGTTGAGCGCAAATGGTGGGACGGGCCATCGTCATGCTCTGGCGGTGGTGGGTTAGATGGATTGTCGGGTGCAGATCTACTTGCGATTGATGGGCCTGTGTTGGTCATGTGTGATCAGGTCAGCTGGGCGTTCTTAGGGTTTTCTATGGCCAGCTGGAATGCGCTATTCTCGGCGATCCTCGTCATTATGTGGCTTATCGCGGCGAAAAACCTACCGTCGCGTGGCTAATAATAATGAGGTTTCTGACCGGGTGATCCCGTCATGCTGCCGAATACGTGTGAGCGCTTGATCAAACTCATCAAGCGTTTGCACGCCTATTTCTGCAATCAGATCCCACTTGCCATTGGTGGAATGCACCGCCTGGATCGCGGGCATCATGCGCAATACTTTGGTAATTTTCTCGGTGCCGCGCCCCGCGATCTCGAGCATCATTAAGCCACGCACTGGATGTGACATCACATCGGTGCGGGTCAGCACTGTATATCCTGCAATCTCACCGTCCTCTTGCAAGCGGTCCATGCGCGCACGCACAGTTGCGCGGGTCACCGCAAGCTGCGCTGCCAAGGTTGAAATGCTCGCCCGCCCATCACGCCGCAGAAGAGCAAGCAACTGGCTATCCAATTTGTCCATTACGGTCACCAATCTGATCAGTTGATGCACATAAAGATCAATTTGTGCGCTATTCACAAGCCAAATTTACGAAATAATTGGGATATGATACAAATAGATTCCCCCCCGCATTATATCCTTATTGGCGCCCCTGTTGATTGCGGAAAACGTAGACAAGGGTGCCTCATGGGCCCTGACGCTTACCGCACCGCTGGCCTGAGCGAGGCGATTACGGCGCTTGGCAGCACAGTCGAAGACCTTGGCAATCTGAGCCCAGCTGACGTCACTGTTCCTGCGCCACGCAATCCGCTGGTGCATGATTTAGCGCGCACGGTAGGATGGACGCAAACGCTGATGCAGGCGGCGCAAACCCATGCGCCCCGAGGGCGACCGATCTTTCTGGGGGGCGATCACGCATTGGCAGCGGGTACAATTGCAGGGATGGCAGCACACGCCCAATCCATTGGCAAACCGTTCTTTTTGCTCTGGCTTGATGCGCATACGGATATTCACACACCTGATACGACAGACAGTGGCAATCTGCATGGCACGCCTGTGGGTTACTTTACCGGACGCCCAGGGTTTGATGCCTTTCCGCCCCTGCCCGCACCTGTAGCACACGAGAACATCTGCATGATCGGCTTGCGTTCAGTTGACCCATCAGAACATGACCACCTTGCTGACAGCCCTATGACACTGCTTGATATGCGCGCCATCGATGAAAACGGCATCGCCGCCCCGCTTGCGGCCTTCCTCGATAAGGTCGCCGCTGAAGACGGGATGTTGCATGTCTCGCTTGATGTGGATTTTCTGGATCCAGCAATCGCACCCGGCGTGGGCACAACAGTTCCTGGCGGGGCAACCGTTCGCGAGGCGCATCTGATTATGGAAATGGTTTGTGATAGCGGTAGGCTCTGCTCGCTTGATCTGGTGGAACTGAACCCATTTATGGATGAGCGCGGCAAAACCGCAAACCTGATGGTGGATCTTACGGCTTCGCTTTTGGGACGGCGCGTGTTTGATCGGTTAAACCGTAGTGTACGCATGTAAGGGACATAGAATGAGCAGCCCTTCTCACCTCGCCCTTGTGCCTTTTGTGTCCGTGAAAAACATGATGGCACTGGTGCATCATATCGGGCTTGAAACGTTTCTGACCGAGCTCACCGATGAGATCGAAGCAGATTTCAAACGGTGGGAGACATTTGATAAATCCCCCCGCCTGCCCTCGCATTCGGATGTGGGTGTGATCGAACTGATGCCGACCTCAGATGGCGAGCATTACGGGTTTAAATACGTCAACGGTCACCCCAAGAACATGCGCGCGGGTCTACAAACCGTGACAGGCTTTGGGGTGCTGGCAAGCGTGGATACCGGATACCCGTTGCTTTTTACTGAAATGACCTTGCTCACTGCGCTGAGGACCGCTGCGACCTCTGCGATGGCCACGCGGCACCTTGCGCGCAAGGGGGCAAAGACGCTGGCCATGATTGGCAATGGGGCGCAATCCGAATTTCAAATTCTCGCGCTCAAGGCCGTGTGCGGGATTAAGGCGGTGCGGCTCTATGATATCGATCCCTCTGCGACGCAAAAGTGCGCGGATAATCTTGCGCGGTCTGGGATCGAGCTGATCCACTGTCGCTCAGCAGAAGAGGCGATTGAAGGTGCGGATGTCATCACCACAGCGACCGCAGATAAGAACATGCAAACCATCCTCACAGATAATATGATCGGCAACGGTGTCCATATCAATGCGATTGGCGGCGATTGTCCGGGCAAAACGGAATTGCACCGCGATATTGTGGCACGCGCTTCAATGTTCCTTGAATACCCCGCACAAACCCGGATCGAGGGTGAGCTGCAACAAATGCCGCTTGATCACCCCTTTACCGAGCTTTGGCAGGTGATCACTGGGCAAGCACTGGGGCGCAGATCAGAGGATGAAATCACGCTTTTTGATGGTGTCGGCTTCGCGATTGAGGATTTTTCAGCCCTCCGGTACATCGCCCGCAAAATCACTGGCACGTCCTACTTTGAACATCTCGATATGATCGCCGATCCTGATGAGCCGCGCGACCTTTTTGGCATGCTTGCACGCGCAAAATCAGCCTCATAATTTCCTTAGAATGCACCGCAGACAGGCTAATTTACGCTTGAGG
>CAKMZE010000112.1:0-1354 GCA_929200295.1 uncultured Alphaproteobacteria bacterium | reverse complement strand
GCTAAAGACCTCATACCTCGACTATGCGATGTCTGTCATCGTAAGCCGGGCGATTCCTGATTTACGTGACGGCCTAAAACCGGTGCACAGACGTATTCTTTATGCCATGCATGAGACCGGAAATACCCACGAAAAATCCTACCGTAAATCAGCCCGTCCTGTGGGTGATGTGATGGGTCAATACCACCCCCACGGGGATAGTGCGATCTACGACGCGCTGGTGCGCATGGCGCAGGATTTCTCGATGTCGCTGCCGCTTTTGGATGGTCAGGGTAACTTTGGCTCAATGGACGGGGATAACCCCGCCGCCATGCGTTATACTGAGGTACGCATGGATAAACCCGCCAGCGCGCTTCTTGCTGATATCGATATGGATACCGTCGATTTTCAGGACAATTACGATGGCAAACAGCAAGAGCCAACCGTCCTACCGGCACGCTATCCTAATATGCTGGTCAATGGTGCTGGCGGTATCGCTGTGGGCATGGCCACAAATATTCCGCCCCATAACTTGGGCGAGGTGATTGATGCGACGCTTGCCCTGATCGAGTCTCCCGATTTATCGACCGAAGATCTGATTGAATATGTTCCCGGCCCTGATTTCCCAACAGGAGGCATCATGCTGGGGCGTTCTGGCGCACGCAAAGCTTATCTCGAAGGGCGCGGCTCGGTCATTATCCGCGCCAAAACCCGGATCGAGGAAATCCGCAAGGATCGCTGGGCCATCGTTGTCGATGAAATCCCCTATCAGGTGAATAAATCCGCGATGATCGACAAAATCGCTGAGGCCGCACGGGACAAAAAAATCGAAGGCATCGCCCATGTGCAAGACGAATCCGACCGCAATGGTGTTAGAGTTGTTGTTGAGCTGAAACGTGATGCTACGGCTGAGGTCGTGCTAAACCAGCTCTTCCGGTTTACGCCGTTACAAACCTATTTTGGCTGCAATATGTTGGCGCTGAATGGTGGTAAACCTGAGCAGCTCACATTGCGGAATTTCCTAAGCCATTTCATTAGCTTCCGCGAAGAGGTTGTCGCGCGTCGCACCGCCTTTATGCTACGTAAAGCCCGCGATCGCAGCCACATCCTATGTGGTTTGGCTGTGGCCGTGACAAACATCGATGAAATCGTCAACACGATCCGTCAATCTGCCGATGCGGCTGAGGCCCGCGGCAAGCTGATGACACGCAGGTGGCCCGCGCAACCGATCCTTGAGTATATCGCGCTGATTGATGACCCGACCCATACGGCCAATGAGGACGGCACATATAATCTGTCCGAAACACAAGCCCGCGCGATCCTTGAGCTGCGCTTGCAGCGCTTAACGCAGATTGGCGTCAAAGAAGTCACTGAT
>CAKMZE010000111.1 GCA_929200295.1 uncultured Alphaproteobacteria bacterium | reverse complement strand
GCCACACGGCGCTGCGTGTTGGCAAAGTTGCGCCAGCCGCCTGTGTTTCCGATGGTCATCAGACGAATGGCGCCATCAGATGTTTCAAGCGCCATGTCACGCATTGTGCGTGTAAAGTCACCTGTCAGCACGGCCTCGGCGACGCGGTCGTTTGACATCAGATATGGCAGATCGAGCACCTGCACATATGGGAAGATCCCCGCCGCACCGCCTGATGTTGAGATGTAGACGTCGATTGAGCCTTCTGCGACGCCCTCAAGGCATTCAGCCCCTGTCGAGCAAAGCTGTGTGCCGATAAACAGCTCAACACCGATCCGGCCGTTTGATGCGGCTTCAACGTAGTTTTTAAAGACGACCAGACCGTCATAGTCTTCGTCGTTTTCGTTTGAGTTTGCAGTGGCGCGGATTGTAAATTCCTGATGGCCATCCGCCCAGAGCGGCGTGGCCCCGGTAAGGAGAGTGGCGGCGAGTGCGCCTTTGAGTAGACCTTTGAGCATGTGTTCCTCCCTATGCTGTGGTCGATTTTGAACAGTATGTCTGTCCAGTATGGTTAATTCACGAAACCCGTTAACCGGGGCATCGTCATGGAAATGGCTGGGACATAGGTGATCAGAAAGATCACGAACACCTCGACAGCCAGAAATGGCAGTATCGCGCGCGCGATGGTTTCTACTTTTTCTTGCGACACCGTTGAGGCCACAAAGAGCACCAGCCCCATAGGCGGTGTCGCGAGGCCAACGGTAAGGTTTACACTCATAATGATAGCAAAGTGGACCGGGTGCACGCCAAGATCAACAAAGATCGGGCCGAGGATTGGCCCAAGGATAATAATCGCGGGGCCTGCATCCAAAAACATGCCCACGACAAAGAGCAAAATGTTGATCAGAAACAGTAGGACTAGCGGGTTTTCAGATAATGACAGAATGTAATCTGACATGATCACAGGCGCGTTTGAAAGGGCCACAACCGTTTTAAACGAGACAGCCGCCCCCACCAAAAGCAAAACCGCAGAGGTCGAAAGCGCTGATTTCGCGAGAACCGACCAGAGATCGGCGCCGTTCATAGACCGCAGAACAAAAAACGAGACGATCAAGGCATAGGCCACCGCGATGGCTGAGGCCTCGGTTGGGGTCATGACACCAGCTAAGATGCCACCGAGAATAATGATGGGGGTTTGCAAGGGGGCGACGGCTTTTTTCGCCACCATGCGGAAATCATAAGAGGCGGATTTGCGATATTGCATCAGCAGCAGATGCGCGATGAGCAAAGCGACCGCAAAGAGCGCCCAGCCGGACATTGGGTTGTCTTGGGGTAAAAAGAAGCTGCCAAGCCACCAGAGCAGGCCGCCTAAGTTGATGCGCAAGAGCGCAAAGCTCACCCAATATTCCACGGATGTGATGGTCTGGCCTTTGTTCACGATCCGCTCGGCCTTGGGCAGGTCATAGCGGTCAGCCATGAGCCGCACCATGATCATTAGGCCCACACCCACAAGGATGCCAGGCACGATACCCGCAAGAAAGAGCGCGGCTACGCTTTCGCCCATCACATAGGCGTAGATGATCATGATACCCGAGGGCGGGATGATCGGGCCAATAACAGAAGAGGCAGCGGTGATGGCGGCGGCAAATTTGCGGCTATAGCCGTTTTTCTCCATCGCGGGGATTAGGGTTGAGCCTAGGGCGGATGTATCGGCAACAGCAGAGCCTGAGAGGCCAGCAAAGAGGATCGAGCTGAGAATGTTGACGTGGGCCAAGCCACCACGCAGATGCCCCATAAAGGCTTGGGAAAACTCAACAAGGCGTAGGGTGATCCCGCCACGGTTCATCACCTCGCCTGCAAGCATAAAGAACGGCAGCGCCATCAAGGGAAAGCTATCCACGCCATTGTAAAGATTGCGGTAAAGACCCGCGACAACATTGCGGTTGTCGCCTTCCAGCATGATCAGCGCGATGGGCGAGACCAGAAGCGCAAAGACAACGGGCAATCCGACAAGAGTAAGGATCAAAAACAGAGGCAGGAACCAGAGCAGCATTAAGATGACCCCGCGATCTGCTCGGCAGCGCTATGATCCGTGAGCGCGTGGCCCTTGCCCCAAAACGTAATGAGTTGACGCAAGATCAGCTCGATATTCACGAGGATGAGCAGGTTCATACCCACCCAAAGAGAGGCATATTGAAAGCGGTTTTGGAATTTCGAGCCGCATTTGCCGATCTCGATCCCGAAAGGCCAGCGCAAGGAGGATGAACAGCCTTTACCAGACAGCGTGTCCACATGGTTGTTCAGCCCGCGATCCCAAAACACGATCAGCACCCAGAGTGAGAGGGCCAAAAGACTGAGGGTCAGCAGACCGGTTAACAGACGGGGCAGGGCGCGTTCAAGCATATCGATTGCGACAAACCCGCCCTTGCGATAGGCGAGCGGGGCCATCAGGCCTGTCATCCAGAGCATCCCGAAACGTGCGGCTTCTTCTGTCCAGTTTGGTGCATCGTTGAGCGCATACCGAAAAAATACTTGGCCCAAAATCAGGCAGACCATGATGGCCAGCGCCATGACAGCGATGATACGCCCAATAGAAAGCAGGGCCGTATTGAGCTTTTCTAAGGGCCAAAGAAGCCCAAATAAAACCGCCATCGCGGTGTCCCCCTGTTGTGCGACTGGTTTTCAGTCACGGTTTTTCCTTGGCGGCGTGGGGTTTGGGGGCTTTGCCCCCGGCCTTCGGCCTCCCCCGGGATATTTCTAAACCTAAGAATGGTTATCCGTCTTTCGTGAACTGGCCGTATTGCCCTCCTTGAAAGATCAATGGGTCGCCGCTTTGGTGATGGGCCTTGGTGACGAGGCCCACGACGATTGTATGGTCGCCCGCGTCATGGGTTGCTGAAAGCGAACATTCAAATGTGGCAAGTGCGTTTTGGATCAAAGGCATGCCGCAATGCGATAGATCATGTGGGATGTCATTGATCGCGGTTTTCGATGCGAGCACGGCATCGCAAATATCGCGCTGTGTTGCAGAGAGGATATGCACGGCAAAGCGGCGTGTGTTTGCAAAATACGAAAACCGGCGCGAGGATTTTGCGGGCGACCATAAGATCAGCGGTGGATCAAGTGAGACGCTGGCAAAGCTATTGGCGACGATGGCGACGGGCTGGCCTTCTGCCGTATCCGTGGTGATGATGGTCACACCTGTCGCAAAGCTGCCTAAAGCTGCGCGAAAGGCGCCGGAGGATTGCGCGGGGTCAAATGCTGTGGGCTGTGCAGTTTGCATTATGGCACCTCATGGCCCAAAGCGGCGGTATAGAGCGCGAACCAGGTTTCGCGGTCCATCGCAACCTTGAGAGCATCTGATAGATTTGCAATGCGGCCCAGGTTATTTGTGCCCATCACAGGCATGATCTGTGCGGGATGCGCAAGAAGCCAGGCGACGGCGACAGCGGCGGCGTCGACACCGTGGGCCTCACCGATTTTGGCCATCGTATCGCGGGTTTCAGAGCCTTGCGTGAGCAGGGCGCCACCACCAAGGGGCGACCAAGCCATGATCGGAATGGCGTATTCTTGCAGATAGCTGACATCGCCATTGGTAAAGCCTGCATGGGCGGTCAAGCTGAGCTCAATCTGATTGGTGATTAACGGGGTTTGCATGGCGGATTGCAGCAAGGTCCAATCATGTCGTTTAAAGTTTGATACCCCCACGCTGCGCACCTTGCCTGAGGCGACAAGCGCATCCAAAGCGGCGCCTGTTTCGTGATGATCCATAAGCGGGTCGGGGCGGTGGATCAAAAGCGTGTCGATTTTATCGATATTCATTAAGCGCAGTGAATGATCGACGGATGCGTTAATATGTGCCGCAGATGTATCATAGTATTTGACGCGTGCATCCGCGTATCGCCCTGCGGGGGCTATGATATCGCATTTGGTGACGATCTCGATCTGATCTTTGAGCCGAGGCGCTGTTTTCAGCGCATTGCCCAAGACCTCTTCTGCGGCATATCCACCATAGATGTCAGCCTGATCCATCGTTGTGATGCCTTGGGCCAAGCAGGCTTCGATCTTGGCTTGCACATGGGCTGGGGTGGTGTTTTCGTCGTCCGACAGACGCCACATCCCATATATTATGCGGCTAAAAGACAGATCATCAGTTAGGGATATGCGGTTCACGTGCGGGGTCCTGTTCCAAGTGGTGTTGCGGGGGTGTCTGCGGGGACGCGCCCATAGGCATGTGGCAGAGAGCATGTTTTGAGCTGCGGCATCACCTTGGTGCCAAAGTGTTCGGCCTCAGCGATATGGGGGTAGCCTGAAAAGATGAAAGCACGAATGCCCATCTTTTGATAGTCTTCAATTTTACTGAGGATCTGATCGGTTGAGCCGACAAGGGCTGCACCGCAGCCAGAGCGGGCCCGGCCGATACCTGTCCAAAGACCGGGTTCAGTATAGCCGAATTGGTCGGCAAGTTCGCGCGCGCGTGCCTGATGGGCAACGCCAAGCGAGATGCTGTCATGGGCGCGGTCGCGGATCAGCTTGCCGTATTCATCGTCAAGCTTGCTCGCGATATACTCGGCGTAGTCTTTGGCTTCTTTTTCAGTGTCGCGCACGATCATGTGGACCCGTAAGCCGTAATCCAATGTGCGGTTATGGGCGGCGGCGCGCGCATGCACGGCTTTCATCCGCTCGGCGAGCATGTCCTTGGTTTCGGGCCACATCAAATAGACGTCGCATTGCGCGCCGCATAATTCGAGCGCGTCGGGTGAATAGCCACCAAAATACAGCAGTGGACCACCATTGTGCTGATATGGCCGCGCTGGGCCGGTTGGGACGTTATCAAACTGGTAGATATCTCCGTGATGATTGATCTCATCTTGTGTCCAGGCCTGACGCAGGATTTGCACCACCTCGTGAGAGCGCTTGTAGCGATAGCTGCTTTCAGCCTTTTCGCCAGGAAAATCGCTGCTGATGATATTGAGCGTGAGCCGCCCTTTGAGCATATGATCAAGGGTGGCGACAGTGCGGGCAAGCATGATGGGCTGCATTTCACCACAGCGCACTGCGGCGAGAAAATTCATCGTTTGCGTCAAAGGCGCCATGCCCGAGACGAAGGACAATGTATCTTGCCCAACTTGATAGGAGGAGGGGGCGAGGATGTTGCGAAAGCCTTGCCTTTCTGCTGTCAGCGCGATGTCCCTGCAATGATCCCACGATGAGCGTAAATCGCCATCAGGCACACCAAGGAACTGGTAGTCGTCTGAGCAAAGGGCTGAAAACCAAGCGACTTCTGCGGCATTCAGATCAGCGCTTGTGATCGGCACGATTGTCATTGATTCCCCCCCTTTCTCTTTTCAGAGTAGGGGGTAAGTAGCACGTTGCGACATGTGTATCAATGGTGTATCAATTGCCGCGGCGAGGATGGAATTTTCATGGCAAGCAACACAACTTTACCCAAATATGTGCAGGTGAGTGAAATGCTGATCCGTGATATTGCGGCAGGGTTATTGGTTGATGGTGCGTGTTTGCCGCCTGAACGTGAGATGGCCGAAGAGCTGGGGATCTCTGTGGGGACGTTACGCAAGTCTCTGGATGATTTGACGCAAAAGGGGTTGTTGGAACGTGTACAGGGGTCTGGAAATTATGTGCGTGACCGGGCTGACGCAAGTTCGGTCTATGCATTGTTTCGTCTTGAGCGGATCAAGGGCGGCGGCTTGCCGACTGCACAAGCGCTGTCTGTGAAACGTATGCGCAAGCCGGAGGGTGTCCCAAATTTTGGCACCAGTGCAGAGGCGCACCGAATAAGGCGCATACGGTTTTTGGATGCAGAGCCTGTTGCCTTAGAAGAGATCTGGCTTGACGGCGATTTATGCGCCCATATTCACCTGCGCGATTTGTCAGACTCGCTTTATCAGTTTTACAGGCAGAATTTAGGCATAACGATTGGGCGTGTTGAGGATCGCATCGGAATTGACCCGCTCCCCCAATGGGCACCAGATGCGATTGCGCATTTACAGGGGCACCCGGTGGGCTATGTGGAACGCGTGAGCAATAATGCACAGGTAAACCCGATCGAATATTCGCGGACATGGTTCGACTATCATAAGGCGCGCTATGTGTCGCGCATGGGAAGGGGATAAGAGAGTGGCAAAGATCAACTATGGGATCATTGGATGTGGGATGATGGCGCGTGAGCACATCCAAAATATCCAGCTTTTGTCCAATGCACAGGTCTCGGTCGTTTATGATCCTGTGGATGAACTCGCGCTATCTGCGGCTGAGCTTGCTGGCGGGGCGCATGTGGCAGAGAGCCTTGACGCGCTATTGGCGTTTGACGCGCTGGATGCCTTGGTCATTGTGAGCCCGAATTTTTTGCATATCCAGCAGTTGCGCCAGATTGCGGCAACACGGCCCTTGCCGGTGTTGTGCGAAAAGCCGCTTTATACAGATCCTGCGGATGCGGCGGTGATCGATGCTTTGGCCCGCGATTACCCGGCGGCTTTGTGGGTGGCGATGGAATATCGCTACATGCCGCCTGTTGCGGCCTTTATTGAAAAAGCGCCTGAGATTACCGGCGGGATCAAGATGCTCAGCTTGCGTGAGCATCGGTTTCCTTTCCTGCCCAAAATTGGCGATTGGAACCGGTTTAATGCAAAGACCGGGGGAACATTGGTTGAGAAATGCTGCCATTTCTTTGATCTGATGCGGTTTATTTTAGAGGATGAGCCCGTGCGGGTGATGGCCACTGCAGGGCAGGCGGTGAACCACTTGAACGAAAGCTATGATGGGCAGACCCCCGATATTTGGGACCATGGCTATGTGATCTTTGATTTTGCCAAAGGTGCACGTGCGATGCTTGAGTTATGCATGTTTGCCGAAGGCGCGCGCTATCAAGAAGAGATTACGGCTGTTGGCCCAAAAGGTAAAATCGAAGCTTTTGTGCCGGGGCCTGGGCGGTTTTGGCCAGAGTCATTGGGGGAAGCGCCAGTCCCACAGCTGATTGTCTCACCGCGTGCGCCAAAGGGGCCGTATCAGCTCGATATTCCTGTTGATCCAGATTTGCTGGCCGCGGGAGATCATAATGGATCAACCTTTTATCAGCATCAAAGATTTCATGCTGTGGTCACTGGCGATGGCCCAATTGAGGTGACCAGCACAGATGGGGCGAAAGCCGTTGCAATGGGGCTTGCCGCGCAAGACAGTGCGCGTAAAGGCCAAGCCGTTATGTTGTGATGTTGGATGTCGCTCTTGGCCTTTGGCCAAGACGCCCCACCCACCATCCCACATGTCACAATGGCGCTGTTTTATATAATGAGATGCGTATGCCCCCATGGGACACCGAACCGGTGGTCGGTTGAAAGGGAAGTGCTGTTGCCTTTGCCAAAGCGGGCTCTGATGTGATGAGCCCCACGCGCCAGCCCTGAAAGCGGTCTTTGAGGGTTTTGCCCAAAGCGCCGTAAACTGCATAAAGGGGTTTTTTATTGCCAATTCGCCCGCCGTAGGGTGGGTTGACGATCACAAGGCCAGCTGGCCCCTCTGGTCGTTTGAGATCACTGATCGCGTGGGTTTGGAAATGGCACAGCTCTGCCACACCTGCGCGCTGCGCGTTTTGGGCACTCATACGGATCGCACCTGCATCACGGTCGCTGCCGTAAAATGTTGGTGTCGGTGTGTGCGGTGTTTGTGATTTTAGATCAGCCCATGTGTCGGGATCAAAGCTGGCAAGATGTTTGAACGCGAAATCGCGGCTCCTGCCGGGATGTAGCCCGGCTGCGATTTCTGCCGCCTCAATCACAAAGGTGCCGGAGCCGCACATTGGGTCGAGCACGGGTTCACCGCCATTATAGTCGCATTGGTGTAAAAAGAGTGCGGCAAGGGTTTCGCGCATGGGGGCTTTGTTGAGCGCTTCCTTGTGGCC
The DNA here is from genome assembly GCA_929200295.1 of uncultured Alphaproteobacteria bacterium. Classification (GTDB taxonomy): domain Bacteria; phylum Pseudomonadota; class Alphaproteobacteria; order Rhodobacterales; family Rhodobacteraceae; genus Yoonia. Next base: position 797 of record CAKMZE010000111.1, on the reverse strand, counting down.
GCGGATGTGTAGTGGTGCGCCAGAGGTATCGATTGAAAACGTGCAAAGATTATCCTCAATGCGGAGTTTGAGGGTAAGTGCGGCTTCGGGATCTATTGGGATGCCATGGCTGTCTTTGAGTGCGGTTTCGATGCGCTGGGCGGCTGCCTTGGCGTGATAGATTTTTGAGGCTTTTGATGTGACCTCGACTTTGACAGGAATACCGGGTTTGAGTGTTTCCCCCCAAGGAAACTTGCGCGCGCGTTTATCAAGCTGCGCTAAATGAAAGGCACGAAACGCCCCAATGCGCGCAAGGATGCGCGTTGCCCCCCTGAGGGTTAGGTTTGCCTGCCACACATCAGGCCAGCCCCCTTGAAAGACGACACCACCTGGGCTGATGACGGGGGCTTTAAACCCTTTGCTTTGCATTTCTGCGCAAAGCGTGTCTTCCATGCCGGGTACTGTCACGCAGAAAATTTCAAAATCTTGGCTCATCTGGTCTGCATACGCGCAATTCCGGGCGGTGCAAGGTATTGGTTGTTTTGATTTGGCGCGTGGGTCAGTTTTGAAGTGCTTTGAAGGTAGGCAAGATTACGATGCACTATATAATGAAGCGGTTTTCTAAAGGATATTGCATGGTTATATGCATATTTGCATGATGCAGATCTGTGGAATGTTTTGTTCGGTTGGAAAATTGTCATGCAACCATATTTTTCTTATCAATCACTCTAGACCTCTAGAAAACACGTTGCTATAGGGATGAAACCGTTCCGGCGTAGCTCAGCGGTAGAGCAGTTGACTGTTAATCAATTGGTCGT
>CAKMZE010000110.1:5463-8905 GCA_929200295.1 uncultured Alphaproteobacteria bacterium | reverse complement strand
TGCCTACTTTGTGCGGATCAAGCCGCGCTCACGGTATTCCAAAGTGATCGCCAAATGGCAGGACCGTGGCGCTGGACGCACGCGGCAGATCACCCTTGAAGCGGCTGTAAAAGGCCCGATCATGACCCTTCGAGAGGTGTTTCAAAGCGCCGCAGAAGCGCGCAAAGCAGCCGCAGCAAAGGTGAAAGAACTGCGCGCTGGCGAAGGCGAGCTGAACTGCCATCTGCTTGGTTCACCCAGAGCCCATGCCGAAGCCCCGATCAAGGTGCTGGGCGTGGCACCTGACGCCGATGGGGATTGGATCGCATCCACCGTTACCCACGTCTGGGATTATGCTGATGGCGGTGGCGCAACCACGACTGTTGAGGCAGAGTTTGGCATTGAAGAAAAAGATGATAAGAAGGACACCAAGAATAAGAAGTCCACGAGCAAGAGCAGCTCTCAGCCCACTGGTGATTATGTCTCGATCCTTGATCGATAGTGCACCGCTACAGGATTTTTCTTCCTGACAAATCAAGTGATCCATTCTGCCAATCCGAGCGATCCGCTACAAACGGTGCCGTCAAAACCCACCCCTGGGGGCCAGCCCCCAGACCCCCGGGATATTTCAAAACCTAAGAATGGGGGGATTGTTTTGAATACAGATTGGTTGGAACATTAAAAAAGCGGTTGCCCAAGGGAGTAGGAGGACAACCGCTCTTTTTGTATGCGCCACCCATTTAAGGGAGGAATGTGGTGACGCTTATGACCAACATGATGTTTTAAAAACGTCTATGTTGGTCTGTCTGCTGCAACCGGGAGGAGGCGATTGCGGCAAATCTCATTCTTTATGTTGTCGCATCCGCAAGCATGCAAAGCGACATGACCACAGGCTGTGGTTATATATTGCGTGCCGCCTCTAATGCGACAGCTTTGATGCCAGAGCGATGTAGGCCGAGGTCAGCAAGGTCGCGATCACTCAGGGCAGAGAGTTCGTTCAATGTCGTGCTGTAAGCGCGGCGTTTTGTGAGTGCTGTCTCAAAGTCTTCGCGCAGGGCCGCGAAGCGATCTGTCAGTGTCACAGTGTGTGTCGTGTTTAAAAAAGCCATTTCATCATCTCATAATCTTGCGCACTGCCTATCAGTGCGGCTTGTGTTCAATATGTAGGGAAATGCTGCGACCGCACAATAATCAGTTTTGCAATGCCGCCATGCAGCATTTGCATGCATATTGAATTATTAACCAATTGAATATGAAACAATAACCAGTTTGAGAATATTGTGTGTTGCGCATCGCAACAAATCTAAGCAGTAAGATGAATAAAGTGACATTCAGACAGTATGAGGGCCGTCTTGGCAGGTGTAGATAAAACAGACGTTATGGCGGCGCTTTCACGGGTCACATTGCCTGATGGCGGAGATTTGGTTGCGCGCGATATGGTGCGTGCCGTTTCCGTCGATGGGGAGGTTGTGCGATTTGTGATCGAAGCGCCGACAGCTGAGATGGCAGCGCTTATGGCGCCATTGCGCGACACGGCCGAGGCTGCGGTCAGGGCAATTGGTGGCGTTGATCAGGTTTCTGCCGTGCTGACAGCCCATTCAGATGCGCCAAGCGCGCCGAAACCGCAAGATGCGCCACCATCGTTAAAGGTGGGGCGTCATCCGACACCTCAGGCGGGGGCGGGGCCCGCGCCTGTTTCTGGTGTAGACCGTATTTTGGCAATTGGCTCTGGGAAGGGCGGCGTTGGCAAAAGCACGGTGTCATCAAATCTCGCTGTTGCACTTGCACGCGAAGGGCGCAGGGTGGGGCTGCTAGACGCGGATATCTACGGGCCGTCACAGCCACGCATGATGGGTGTTAGCAAACGGCCCGGCTCACCTGATGGGAAAACGATCATTCCATTGCAAGCCCATGGGGTGACGATGATGTCGATCGGTCTCATGGTTGACCCCGATAAGGCAGTTGTTTGGCGGGGGCCAATGCTGATGGGGGCTTTGCAGCAGATGCTGGGTCAGGTCGAATGGGGAGAGCTCGACGTGCTGATCGTTGATCTGCCACCCGGCACTGGTGATGTGCAGCTGACCTTGTGTCAAAAGACACAAGTGACTGGGGCTGTTGTTGTCAGCACGCCACAGGATGTGGCTTTGCTCGATGCGCGCAAAGCGCTGGATATGTTTAAATCGCTCCATACACCTGTTTTGGGAATGATTGAGAATATGTCGACGTATCATTGTCCAAAGTGCGGGCATGAGGCACATATCTTTGGCCAAGGCGGTGTTGCCGCAGAGGCAAAGAAAATCGGTGTGCCGCTTCTTGGGGCCTTACCGATTGATCTGGATACCCGGCTTGCGGGGGATGCGGGCACACCGATTGCGGCTGGCAAAGGGCCAATGGCCGATGCCTATAAAGCGCTTGCGCAGCGGTTTATCGCGGGTGGCATGGCCTAAGATGCAAATCCGCGCGGCGCAAGACGCAGATTTTGATGCGCTCTGGCCGCTTTTGCGTGATGTGTTTCGTGCGGGCACAACATATGCTGTTGATCCGGCGATCACCCGAGATGAGGCATATACATACTGGATGGCGTCCCCAGCGGCGACATATGTGGCCGAAGACAATGGGCGTTTGCTGGGGACATATTATATCAGACAAAACCAGCCCGGTGGCGGTGCACATATCTGCAACTGCGGATATATCGTAGCACCAGAGGCGCGCGGGCAGGGGATTGCCCAGCAGATGTGTGAGGCCTCGCAAGATCAGGCGCGTGCGCTGGGGTTTCAGGCGATGCAGTTTAACTTTGTGCTTGAGAGCAATGCAGGTGCTGTCCGCCTTTGGGCGCGGCTTGGCTATATGACGATTGGCACGATCCCAGATGCATTTGATCATCCCGAGCAGGGAATGGTGCGCGCCTTCATTATGTATAAGGCGCTAGGTTAAGCGAAAACCTCGTTTCGGGAAATCATGGAATCAGTGCAAAGATTCGAATCTTATGTACAAATTCTGATCAATATCCCCGTTTAATACGCATAAAATTCAGCTTATAATGGCTGTGAGTACTGCTTTTCTCAATTATTTTCATTTTGCTGGGAATTTTATGTGCTGTGCGTATTGTACCATATATTGTGTTACTTTTTTCGTGAATAACATTATGTGATAATAATTGATGCGATTTTTACATTTTAGTCATATGGGTGCACCCAGAGAAGTCACAATAGTTCCATGAAATCCCAAATTCTACTTGCTTTGCGCATCTTCATGCGGCACAAAGACTGTACGGAAGACGCGAGCAACACATAAATCGGGGCGCAAAGAACCCCACCGGCAAAACGTCAGGTTTCATACAGGCCTCTCTTCTTTCGAACAACGAGATCCGGCGCGCGAGCGAGCAGACATCCCCCCAGGTGGCGCGCGCAGCTGGACATCCCGCAAGGGACCGGGCGGCGGATTGATCAGTGGCAGCAGATCG
>CAKMZE010000110.1:2398-5453 GCA_929200295.1 uncultured Alphaproteobacteria bacterium | reverse complement strand
CGTTTCCACATTAAACGGCAGATTTTGGGGGCGAAAAGGACAGTGGGCCAGTGGTCTTGAGTTTTACAGGCGAACACACCCAAAAGGTGGACGGTAAGGGGCGTATGTCGATCCCTGCCGATTTTCGTCGTGTGCTTGAGGCCGGTGACCCAGATTGGGCGCCTGGTCTGTCTCCGCGTATGTATTTACTCTATGGTGACCATCTCAAAAATGAGCTGCATGGCTATACTGTAGATGAATTTTCAGCCGTTATTGCGCAGATCAATGCGATGCCGCGCGGCTCGGCGAATAAGAAAAAGCTCTCACATCTTTATATAGGTCAGTCTATCAAATTAGATGTTGATAAGGATGGGCGCACTGTGATGCCCATTCGCCAGCGTGAAAAGCTAGGGCTCAAGGATGGTGAGCTGTATTTCCGCGGCGTGGGCGATCACTTTGAGATCTGGAAGGCGGAAACGTTTACGCAAGAGGTCGGCGCATCGCTCATGGGATGGTTAGATGAGCAAGACGAAGACTTCGATCCGCTCAGCCTCTTGGATACATAGGGGTGGGCATGTCTGCTGCCGCTGACCCACATATCCCTGTGCTTATACGACCGCTTATCACAGCGGTCGCACCTGTTTCTGGGGTTTGGCTTGATGGCACCTTTGGTGCGGGTGGCTATACAAAGGCATTATTAGCGGCTGGTGCGGATAAGGTGATCGGGGTTGATCGCGATCCGCTTGCATTTGAAATGGCGCAGCCTTGGGTGTCTGAGTTTGGCACGCGTATTGATCTTGTTCAGGGCACGTTTTCACAACTCGATGATTACGGATCCCAGCTGGATGGTGTCGTGTTGGATTTGGGCGTGTCGTCCATGCAGCTTGATATCGCGGATCGTGGGTTTTCGTTTCTACGTGATGGGCCGCTTGATATGCGAATGTCACAAAGCGGTGTCTCAGCTGCTGATCTCGTGAATGAGCTGGATGAAGGCGCACTTGCCGATGTGATTTACCTATACGGCGAAGAGCGCGCATCGCGCCGAATTGCCCGCGCGATTATCGCGGCAAGACCGATTATAACAACGTTAGAGCTGGCTGAGGTTGTCGCCGGATGCTTGCCAAGGGCAAAGCCCGGTCAATCACATCCAGCTACGCGGACATTTCAGGCGCTGCGCATCGCGGTCAATAACGAATACGAAGAGCTGGCAGCGGGGCTCATGGCCGCAGAAGCTGCGCTGAAACCGGGCGGAAAGCTTGCTGTTGTGACCTTTCACTCGGTTGAGGACCGCATGGTCAAGCGGTTCTTGCAACTGCGGTCTGGCGGGGTCGCCAATGCTAATCGCTTTGCGCCTGAAACCGCGCAGCCGTCCGTAGGTTTCACGCTGACATCGAAAAAGGCGATTGCGCCGGATGCGCAAGAGCTTGCGGAAAATCCACGGTCGCGCTCTGCGAAGCTGCGTACTGCGATCCGCACCGATAGTGCATCGAAACCTGTCGATCCGGGTGATCTAGGCATGCCGCAGGTCCAACAAAAACAAAACAAACAAGCCGCGAAATCACGCGGTAGGCGAGGGTGAGATGCGGGGTTTTCTGTTTTTCATTTTAGGATTGGCCGTGATGGGGCTGGCATTCTGGTCATATCAGGAAAATTACAAAACCCGTGATGCGTTGTCGCAAGTGCGGTCACTGCACCAAGAGATTGGTGCGGCCCACGCGCGCTTGCGTATGTTGCAGGCTGAATGGGCCTATCTCAACCGACCTGACAGGTTGCGCGATCTTGCTGATCTCAATTATGACCGTCTGGGGCTTTTGCCGCTGATGCCCGATGCCTTTGGTGAGGTGAGCCAGATCATCTACCCCTTGCCGGATATCTTGCCGATCACAGACTCTGTTGATGTGAACGCGCTTGTGCCTGCACAAGTCGAGGATGATCCGTTATGATCCGCAAACCGCTTCGTCCACTTGCACATATTCTCAAGGCCCGCATGCAGGGGATAAATCCTGATGCGATTGAGGCTGAAAATACCCGTCTGAGGCATGAACAAGACCGCGATATCGCGCGTGACCGTGCCGAAGGGCGGCTTGTTGTTTTGGGTCTTGCGTTTTTTCTCGCGTTTTCGGTGATTGCCGGGCGGATGGGGGTTTTGGCCTCAAGCGAAGCGGTTGAGCCGCAATCGGCTGCCGCTGGTAATCCGATTATAGGTCAACGCTCTGATATTGTTGATCGAAATGGCCGTATTTTGGCGACAAACCTTGATACGTTTTCGCTCTATGCTCAGCCCAAAGAGATGATTGATCCCGCGCATGCCGCGCAAGAGTTGGTCGCGATTTTCCCAGAAATGGATGCCGATAAACTACTTGCGGATTTCACAGGCGCGCGCAAATTTTTATGGCTGCGTCGCCAGATTAGCCCAGAGCAAATGCAACTGGTGCATGATATCGGCTCGCCCGGTTTGCTGTTTGGCCCACGCGAGATGCGGCTTTATCCAAACGGGCCGATTGCGGCGCATGTGCTGGGTGGTGCATCTTACGGACGCGAAGGCGTCTTATCCGCTGAGGTGATCGGCGTGGCAGGGGTCGAGCGTCAGTTTGACGCTTATTTGCGTGATCCCGCGAATGAAGGCGGGCCGCTCGCGCTCTCGCTTGATTTGTCGGTACAAGCCGCAGCTGAGCAAACGCTGGCAGGCGGCATGGCTTTGATGAATGCCAAGGGTGCTGCCTCTGTCTTGATGGATGTGCACACGGGCGAGATTATCTCATTGGTGTCATTACCTGATTTTGACCCCAATAACCGCCCGCGCATTCTAACCGAAGGTGATCAGGCTGATAGCCCACTGTTTAACCGTGCTGTGCAGGGCGTTTATGAGCTGGGGTCCGTGTTTAAGATTTTCGCAATCTCACAAGGGATTGAGCTGGGATTAATCAACCCCAATACGATGATTAAGACGAAAGGCCCCTTGAAATGGGGCCCTTATACGATCCGTGATTTTCATAATTATGGCGATGAGCTTTCGGCGACAGATGTGATTGTGAAGTCGTCAAACATTGGGACAGCCAATATCGCCACACAGATT
>CAKMZE010000110.1:0-2388 GCA_929200295.1 uncultured Alphaproteobacteria bacterium | reverse complement strand
CGGTGTTGTGCGACAGCGCGACTTTTTAGATCGGCTTGGGTTTTTGAACGCCCCAGCGATTGAGCTGCTTGAGGCCCCAGGAAGCACGCCTCTCTTGCCTGAAAACTGGTCTGAGCTGTCCACCATGACCATTTCTTATGGGCACGGTCTTTCGACATCGCCTGTGCAGTTGGCAGCGGGGTATGCGTCACTTTTGAACGGGGGGACGCTCGTGCGTCCGACCATATTGCGTCAGGACGGCCCGCAGGACGGCGCGCGTATTGTCAGTGAGGACGTCTCGCAGATGGCTGCAAACATGTTGCGGCAGGTTGTTATGCGCGGCACCGCGTCATTTGGCGAGGTTGAGGGCTATGAGGTTGGCGGCAAAACCGGCACGGCTGATAAGCCGCGCCCGCAAGGCGGCTATTACGAGGATAAGGTGATTGCCACATTCGCATCCGTATTCCCGGCCAATGACCCGCAATATGTGCTTATTGTCACGTTAGACGAACCTGTGGAAACCACAGGGGCAAAGCCGCGCCGTACTGCGGGGTGGACGGCCGTACCTGTTGCTGCAGAAATGATACGTCGCGTCGCACCGCTTTTGGGGGTGAGACCGCAGATTGAAACTGTTGCGCCAATCGGTGTATCACTGACCTCAAACTAAATCTGGGGGCAGAATGACGGGGCAGATACAACAAGCGTCAACATTGGCGGATTTGGGCCTCACAGCGGCGCAGGGCCAAGAGGTGCAGATCACCGGCCTGAGTGTGGATAGTCGCAAGGTTATGCCCGGGCATCTTTTTGCGGCATTACCGGGCACGGCGGTTCACGGGGCCGCGTTTATTGAAACGGCTATTGCGCGTGGTGCTGTTGCGGTGTTGACCGATGCGCAAGGCGCGCAAATCGCTGCAAGCCATCTAACCGATGTTGCGACGATTGTTGCGCAGGATCCGCGCCAAGCCTTGGCACAAACGGCGTCTTTGTGGTTTGGGGCGCATCCCGGCACGGTCGTTGCGGTCACGGGCACTAATGGTAAGACATCCGTTGCCAGCTTTACGCGCCAGATTTGGGAAACGCTTGGTCTGGCGGCTGTGAACCTTGGCACAACCGGGGTTGAGGGCGCATGGAGCTATCCGCTGCGCCACACCACCCCGGACCCGCTCACATTACATGAGGTGCTGGCGCGCGCCGCAGGCGAGGATGTGACCCATGTTGCGATGGAGGCGTCATCTCATGGGCTCGACCAGCGCAGGCTTGATGGTGTAATGCTCGCGGCGGCTGGGTTTACCAATTTCACCCAAGACCATCTTGATTACCACGAAAGCTTTGCGGCATATTTTGATGCAAAGATGGGGCTATTTAAGCGCGTCTTACAGGACGAAGGCGTCGCGGTCATCAACTTTGATGATCCAAAGGGCATAGAGGTTGCCCATATTGCGCATGCGCAGGGCCAAGAGGTAATCGGCGTTGGGCGGCACCCTGATGCGCAGCTTAGGCTCAAGGCGCAGCGTTATGATGGCACTGGTCAGGATTTGCTCTTTGAATGGAATGAGCGCCCCTATCAAACACGGCTTCCATTGATCGGCGGTTTTCAGGCGGATAATGCGCTTTTGGCGGCCGGTCTTGTGATCGCGGCGGGGGCGGATCCGCATGATGTGTTCTCAGCGCTCTCGCAGCTTGCGACTGTGCGCGGGCGTATGCAGCTTGCTGCGACGCGCGAAAATGGCGCGGCGATCTTTGTCGATTATGCGCATACGCCTGATGCTGTGGCCACAGCACTGAGGGCGATGCGACCCCATGTGATGGGACGTATTGTAGTGATCCTAGGCGCGGGTGGTGACAGGGATACACAAAAGCGCCCGCTGATGGGGGCCGCAGCGGCCGCGCATGCGGATGTTGTTATCATCACTGATGATAACCCACGATCTGAGGATCCCGCATCTATTCGCACAGCCGTTCTGGCGGGCGCGTTAAACGGTGTTGGCACACCGTCTGTCACTGAGGTGGGTGACCGGGCCGAGGCGATTTTGCGGGGCGTGGATGCTTTGGGGCCGGGGGGCGCTTTGTTGATTGCGGGCAAAGGCCATGAAACAGGCCAAACCATTGGTGAGGCGATCCTTCCCTTTGATGATGTTGAACAAGCCAGCATCGCGGTTGCAGCCCTTGAGGGGCGGATATGAACGGGGCGTCAGAGACACCGCTTTGGACATCTGATGATGTCGTATTGGCCACGGGCGGGGTGTCGCATCGGTCATGGTCGGCGCATGGTGTATCGATTGATACGCGCACGCTTCAGCCCGGTGATATCTTTATTGCGCTCAAAGATGCCCGCGATGGGCATGATTTTGTGCGCCAAGCGCTTGAAAAAGGCGCCGCAGCGGCCTTGGTCAGCTATCATCCTGATGA
>CAKMZE010000109.1:4092-8923 GCA_929200295.1 uncultured Alphaproteobacteria bacterium | reverse complement strand
CGAGGCCCGCCATTTCCATCATGCTCGCCGCTTTGCCATCGAGACGTGCCGCCATCGCGAGCACAGCACCTATGGTGATCGCGCCCGTCCCGCCCACGCCTGTGATGACAACATTATGTGTGCCAACGATTTCGGGACGTTTGGGATCAGGTAAATCTGGTAGCGTAAATTCTGTTAATGCGGCCTTGCGCGGTGTGCCGCCGTTTACGGTGATAAAGGACGGGCAAAATCCTTTGACGCATGAAAGATCCTTGTTACAGGCCGATTGATCAATCGCGCGCTTGCGTCCGAGAGGGGTCTCATAGGGGACAATCGCCACACAATTTGACTGCACACCGCAATCACCACAGCCTTCGCAGACCTCAGGATGAATGAACACGCGCGTATCCGGGTCTTGCAACTGCCCACGTTTACGCCGCCTACGCTTTTCGGCGGCACAGGTCTGGATATAGACGATGACCGACACACCTTTGATAGCGCGAAATCCCTCTTGCACATCGCCCAGCGCATCACGGGTATGGAGTGTCACACCCTTTGGAAACGCTGCCAGATCAAGCGCTTCTTTCGGATCATAAACCGCAGCCACATGTTTTACCCCCATAGCCAGCACTTCTTGGCATATCTGCGCGGCACTCAGCCCACCATCATTGGTTTGCCCGCCAGTCATGGCCACTGCGTCATTATAGAGGATCTTATAGGTCATGGTTGTGCCTGCCATAACTGCATAGCGGATCGCCTGAATGCCTGAATGGTTATATGTCCCATCGCCTATATTTTGAAACACATGCTCAGTCTTGGAAAACGGCGCCTCACCCACCCAATTGGCCCCCTCGCCACCCATATGTGTAAAGCCGAGCGTCTCGCGATCCATCCATTGCACGAGGTAATGACACCCAATCCCGGCATAGGCACGGCTTTGATCAGGTAGCACTGTTGAAGAATTATGCGGACAGCCTGCACAGAAATAGGGTAACCGCGACGCCAGCTCAGGCTGGTTACCGGCGCGCTGCGCCTCATTTAATGCGCCCAGCTTTGCCGATAGCTCCGGTGAGCCACAGCCCTCATCCCCCAAAACCGTCCCAATCTGTTGGGCAACAGCCACAGGATCAAGCGCATAGCGCGTGGTAAACAGCTCTTCATCGCCCTTTTTATGGCCGTAAACACGGGTATCAGGGTGATCAAAGAGATGCTCTTTGATCTGCCCTTCAAGCACCTTGCGCTTTTCTTCAACAACAACGATCAGATCGAGCCCATCCGCCCAGTCTTGGAATGAGATGAGATCCAATGGCCAGATTTGCCCGACCTTATAGGTGGTGATCCCCATCTCTGTCGCCGTGGCTTCATCAAGCCCTAACAACGACAGCGCATGTTGCAGGTCTAGCCAGCTTTTCCCTGCTGAGACAAATCCAATGCGCGCGCCTGATGTCCCCCAAACACGGGCATCCATACGGTTTGCCCGGGCAAAGGCGCGTGCAGCGCTAATTTTATGATCAATCAGCCGCGCCTCTTGCGCGACAGGGGTATCAATCAAACGGATGTGTACGCCATCCTTTGGCAAGGGATGATCTGGCGCTACAAACTCTCTGTTTAACGCGTCTGAATTCACGACTGATGTGACCTCGACCGTGTCTTTCATGGTTTTCAGGCCAACCCATACCCCCGCATAGCGCGACATGGCCCATGCGTAGATCCCGTAATCTAATATCTCTTGCACCCCAGCGGGCGAGACGATTGGCATACCCGCATCGATCATACCCCAATCAGATTGGTGTAAACTGGTCGAGCTTTCCCCCGTATGATCATCGCCCATCGCCATAATCACACCGCCAAGGGGTGATGTCCCCGCCATGTTTGCATGGCGCATCACATCACCTGAGCGGTCAACGCCTGGGCCTTTGCCATACCATAGACCAAAGACCCCGTCGTATTTCCCCTCTCCCCGTAGCTCAGCCTGTTGGCTGCCCCATAGAGCCGTGGCTGCGAGGTCCTCGTTCAAACCTGGCTGCACGGTAATATCTGCCGCCTTCAAAAGCGTCTCTGCCCGGCTCATCTGCGTGTCCACAGCCCCAAGCGGCGAACCGCGATATCCTGTGACATACCCGGCTGTGTTATGCCCTGCCCTGCGGTCACGCTCCTTTTGCATGAGCATCAGCCGCACAAGCGCCTGCGTGCCGTTCAGTAGCGTTGGTGACACCGATAGATCGTATTTATCGTTTAGGCTCACAGTCATTTGGGTCATCGCATCCCTCGCTTTTGCTGGATGCTAGGACAGTCTACTTGACGACCCAAGAGAAAACTTCCCCTCAGCTGATCGCATGGCTATTATTTACCTGTCCGCTATAATCTGCATAAGACAGGGCCATGTGTGTGAAAGCTAGTAACAGGATCGTAGCTTATGGATTGGGATAAATTACGCGTTTTTCATGCTGTTGCTGATGCAGGTAGTTTGACTCATGCAGGTGATACCTTGCATCTTTCGCAATCCGCGGTGTCCCGGCAGGTGCGCGCCTTAGAAGAGGCGCTCAACACAACGCTTTTCCACCGCCATGCACGCGGGCTTATTCTGACCGAGCAGGGTGAATTGCTGTTTGATGCCACAAAATCAATGAACAAACGGCTCGAGGCGGCCTCTGCAAGGATCAGAGATAGCGAAGAAGAGGTGTTTGGCGAGCTGCGTGTGACAACGACAATCGGCTTTGGAACGCTCTGGCTCGCCCCGCGCCTGCCCAAGCTTTATGAGCAATACCCCGATCTGAAAATCGATCTCATGCTTGAGGAACGCGTGCTTGATTTGCCAATGCGCGAAGCCGATGTCGCCATCCGTATGAAAGAGCCTTCACAAGCGGATTTGATCCGTAAAAAGCTGATGTCAGTGCGTATGCGGCTTTATGCGAGCCAATCCTACATGGATGAACGCGGCAGCATTAATGATATCGAAGAAGTCAGCAATCACCGGCTGATCTGTCAATCGATCTCATCTGCGCAAGTGGCCGCAGGGGCCACGCTTGTGCAGCATCTTTTGACCTATGATGTTCCCAGCCTCTTTACTGTAAATAACTATTTTGGCGTGTTGCAGGGCGTCTTAAACAACCTCGGCATTGGGGTTCTTCCCGATTATGTCACAGAAGACTTTCCTGATCTTGTTCGTGTACTGCCAGATTTGGAATCCAGCGAAGTCCCTGTGTTTCTCGCCTATCCAGAGGAACTGCGCCAATCAAAACGCATCGCGGCTTTCCGGGATTTTGTCCAAGATGAGATCATCGCGCATCGGCGTAAAATCCGGAATCACGTCGCGGATTAGTTTTCATAGCGGTTATGTTTTGGGCATCTGCGCACAAGAGCTATGCAATCTGCGCATATCGGCATTGCATCATAAAATTATAAAATATCTTGAATACGTAAATGAGCAGCTTAATTAAGCTCATATGAAAGCAAGCAGTTTGTTGCATTTGTTTTCACCTCCCTGTTGGACTTCGCCGGGCTTTTGCCCGGCGTTTTTTTTTGCCACTCCCTTTTGTCTGCGCGCTGGATCGCCTAAAGCAAACATATCAACGGGGGATCCAGAATGACTGAGCCTGAAATCACACCAGACCTTATCGCCAACCATGGGCTTAAGCCTGATGAGTATGCGCGTATCTTAGAGATTATAGGCCGCACACCGAGCTTTACCGAGCTGGGTATCTTTTCCGCCATGTGGAATGAGCATTGCTCGTATAAATCCTCGAAAAAGTGGCTGCGGACCCTGCCGACCACGGGACCACAGGTCATCTGTGGACCCGGCGAGAATGCAGGCATTGTCGATATTGGCGATGGCCAATGCATCGTGTTCAAAATGGAAAGCCACAATCACCCCTCGTACATTGAACCCTACCAAGGCGCCGCAACAGGTGTCGGTGGCATTCTGCGCGACGTCTTTACCATGGGTGCCCGCCCCATCGCTGCGATGAATGCCCTATCGTTTGGAGAACCAAGCCATCCTAAGACCAAACAGCTGGTGAGCGGTGTTGTTGCTGGTGTCGGTGGATACGGCAATTGCTTTGGTGTCCCCACTGTCGGCGGTGAAGTGCGGTTTGACCCTTCATATAACGGCAACTGTCTCGTCAATGCCTTTGCGGCTGGGCTCGCTGATACGGATAAGATCTTTTATTCAGCGGCCTCAGGTGTGGGCATGCCGGTGGTTTATTTAGGTGCTAAGACCGGGCGTGACGGTGTTGGCGGGGCCACCATGGCCTCTGCCGAATTTGACGACACAATCGAAGACAAACGCCCCACAGTTCAGGTGGGCGACCCCTTTACCGAAAAACGCCTAATGGAAGCCACGCTAGAGCTGATGGCCACAGGTGCTGTGATCTCAATCCAGGATATGGGGGCTGCGGGGCTCACCTGTTCGGCTGTTGAGATGGGCGACAAAGGTGGTTTGGGCGTGCGGCTCGATCTTGAGAATGTCCCGCAACGCGAAGCCAATATGACCGCCTATGAAATGATGCTGTCAGAAAGCCAGGAGCGCATGCTCATGGTGCTTGATCCATCTAAAGAAGATGTTGCAAAGGCGATTTTCGTTAAATGGGGTCTGGATTTTGCCATCGTTGGTAAGACAACTGATGACCTTCGTTTTCGCGTTTTCCACCAAGATGAAGAAGTTGCAGACCTTCCGATTAAAGACCTTGGCGATGAAGCACCTGAATATGATCGCCCATGGCGTGAACCGGGCCTTTACTCACCGCTGGAAGCGGACCAAGTTGCCCAGCCGGATGATTATGGCATGGCATTAATGTCTATGATTGGCTCACCGAACCAGTCTTCACGCCGTTGGGTTTGGGAGCAATATGAC
>CAKMZE010000109.1:0-4082 GCA_929200295.1 uncultured Alphaproteobacteria bacterium | reverse complement strand
GTGCTTAAGCCCGAGATGGAGGCCGCCGCGCGCGCCGTGTTTGAAAAATGGGACCTGGATTTTGCGATTGTGGGCGAAACGATTGCCGAAGATCGTTTCTTGGTCATGCACCATGGTGAGGTCAAAGCCGATCTGCCACTGGCTACATTATCAGGCTCTGCCCCTGAATATGACCGCCCTTGGGTGCCCACACCAACGGCCTCGCCGTTTGATGAGGCGTTACGCATTGGTCCGATTGACGGGCTCAAGGCGCTGATCATTAGCCCGAATTACGCCAGCAAACATTGGGTTTATGGGCAATACGACCAACAGGTTATGGGTGACACCGCACGCACACCGGGTGTCGGCTCTGGGATCGTGCGGGTTCATGGCACCGATAAGGCGATTGCCTTCACCAGTGATGTGACACCCCGCTATGTCAAAGCAAACCCTGAAATGGGCGGCAAACAGGCCGTGGCTGAAGCCTATCGCAATCTTAGTGCCGTTGGCGCAACTCCATTGGCCACCACAGACAACATGAATTTCGGCAACCCAGAAAAGCCCGAGATCATGGGACAATTCGTTGGCGCGATCAAAGGGATTGGCGCCGCCGTTTCCGCATTAGATATGCCAATCGTCTCGGGGAATGTCTCGCTTTATAATGAAACGGATGGTGTTGGTATTCTCCCCACCCCAACCATTGGAGCGGTGGGTCTCATCCCACATCCTGACGATATGATTTCCGGGGTTATGGCCGAGGGCGATGTTTTGCTCTTGCTTGGTGAGACCTCGGGTCACCTCGGGCAATCGGCGCTCCTTGCCGAAGCTTTTGACCGCGTTGCTGGAGATGCGCCCAATGTGGATCTCACAGCAGAAAAAAACCATGGCGATTTCATCCGCCAGAATGCAACGCTGATCAATGCCTGTACCGATCTGTCAGATGGCGGCCTCGCGCTTGCTGCGTTTGAATTGGCCACGGCCGCAGGTATCGGCATTAAGATTGACCAAGATGACACGGCGCAGCTCTTTGGTGAGGATCAGGCGCGATATCTCATCACCTGTACGCCCCAAAATGCCGAGACGCTGTTGCAAACGGCCCTGCCCCTACAGCGCATAGGTCTGGCCGGCGGTGGGATCATCACTTTTGGCTCTGCATCTGCACCACTCACTGAGCTCACAAAGCTATACCGTAGTGCTTTTGAAAACACCGTCACCTAAGCCCCTTGCAGTGGCGCTATATGAAACCTAGTTTATGGCCAAAGGCAAAAGGACATTGATATGCCCATCACAGCACATGAGATCGAAGGTTTACTGCGCGACGCCTTTCCAGATGCGCAAATCACTGTGCAAGGCGATGATGGCGCACATTTTGCCGCCGAAGTGGTTGACGCAAGCTTTGCCGGCAAAAACCGTGTGCAACAACAGCGATCCGTTTATGCTGCCCTCAAAGGCAAAATGGATGGCAGCCATGGTGAGCTACATGCGCTTGCCCTGACAACAAAAGCACCCTAGTTAAATTTGATTGCCCCTTTCGGGTAAAAAAGGACCGTTCCATGACCGCAGAAAACCAAATCAAAGAGACCGTAAGCAACAATGATGTCGTGCTCTTTATGAAGGGCAATAAAACAATGCCACAATGCGGGTTTTCATCCCGTGTCGCAGGCGTGTTGAACTTTATGGGCGTCGATTTTGCCGATGTAAACGTGCTCGAAGATGAGACGATCCGCCAAGGGATCAAGGAATATTCTGACTGGCCAACTATTCCACAGCTCTATGTCAAAGGCGAATTTGTTGGCGGCTGCGATATCGTGACCGAAATGACCCTCTCAGGTGAGCTGGACACACTCTTCGCTGAAAACGGTGTGACTTTCGATAAAGACGCTGCCGATAAAATCCGTGAAGCGAACGCTTAACCCTGCTTCGTCTCAACATCATCTGCCAGCGCTTCGGCGCGGGCAGCGATCTCGGCGAGCGTATCAACCACTTCGTCGGGAACCACTGGCACCTCAACCTTTTCAGGCTCTGGCTTGGGTTGGCTTTCCAATGTATCCAAACGCGCGAGTAAAGATCCCATCTTAGCGTCACTTGCCTTCAGCTTTTCTTCTAAGCCAGCTGTTTTATCAGCAAGCATAAGACCTGCCATCAAGAGCATCCGTGCCTCAGGCATCCGCCCGATCTGTTCAGACAGATGCGCAGCTTCTGTATTGAGCATGGCTGCTGCCGATTGCAGGTAATGCTCTTCACCCTCTTGGCATGCAACTTCAAAGCTGCGCCCACCGATGTTCACTTCTACATGTGGCATCTTAAGCTTCCTTCATCAGTGGCGTAAGCGTTTGTAAAATTGCAGAAACCTCTTCGCTTTCTGCCTTGCGCTCTGCCTGCAGTGCGGCAAGTTCTGCGGCCAGAACCGCATTAATCATTTCAGGCTCGCTCACCCCTTCTGTCAGGGCTGCGCGCATTTGCGCATTCAAATCACGCAATGCTTCGTTTGCATGGCGCATAGTCTGAAGCGCCAGATCAAGGGATGTCAGGCTTTGTTCTTGGGTCGCAATACGCTGTTCAAGCTCTTGGCTCGCGTCTTCATGCTGCGATTTCAGCGCCTGAATACGCTCATTGAGCATCTCATTTGCTGTGCGCTCTTCATCAAGCTGCGTTTGCAATGCGCTTTCTTCGGTGTCAGGCGATGGTACGGCGTCTTGCGACAATGTCTCAACACCTGCGCGTATCCGATCAAGTGCAGCGGTAATTCTGCTTTCCAATGCCGTAATATCGGTCATATGCCTGTCCTTTCAGCGGTCCTCTCTGGCGGGACCAATCTGTTTAACCTATTGTCACCTCGAACACAAAACGCACCAACCATATAAGTAAGACGAATCGCGCGTTACACAGATAAGCCTAAGCGATGATGAAGATTGCCGCAAATGAACAGAGTTAATATTTGACAAACACTTAGGTTGCGCGCTTGAACTCAGCAACTGCACTGCTATGACCTTAGTAAAGTGCCATTCACTCTAACTGACAGGATCACACCTTGGATATTGCAGCCCTTCGTACCGCAAACCCTGACCATTGGATGAAAGCTGCGGCTATTCGAACATTAACACTTGATGCCGTTGCCGCCGCAAACTCTGGCCACTCAGGCATGCCTATTGGTATGGCTGATGTTGCAACAGTCCTGTTTGAAAAGCACCTGAACTTTGATCCCAAAGCCCCCAATTGGCCAGATCGCGACCGGTTTATCCTGTCTGCTGGTCATGGCTCAATGCTGTTATACGCACTGATGTATCTTACAGGGTATGAGGATATCACCCTGCAAGAGATCAAAGATTTCAGGCAGTGGGGCGCAAAAACAGCTGGTCACCCTGAATTTGGCCATGCACGCGGTATCGAAACGACAACAGGCCCTCTTGGGCAGGGAATCGCTAATTCGGTCGGCTTTGCCATCGCAGAAGAGATCCAGCGCGCCCATTACGGCAAATCAATCGTTGATCACTATACATATGTCATCGCAGGCGATGGCTGCCTGATGGAAGGCGTTAGCCAAGAGGCGATCGGCCTTGCAGGCATGCAAGCCTTGTCACATCTCATCGTCTTTTGGGACAATAATAACATCACCATCGATGGCACAGTTGATATCGCAGATAAAACAAACCAGCCTGCACGTTTCGCGGCCTCTGGCTGGCATGTGATCGAAATCGACGGCCATGATCCAAGTGCGATTGACGCGGCCATCACAGCAGCAAAGAAAGATCCGCGCCCGTCAATGATCGCCTGCAAAACCCACATCGCGCTGGGTCACGCAGCCCAAGACACATCCAAAGGCCACGGCGCCCTCACCGACCAAGACCAGCTTAAGGCCGCCAAGGACGCTTATGGCTGGTCATATGGTCCGTTTGAAATCCCGGCTGAGGTCAAATCTGCGTGGGAAGCCATCGGTGCGCGCGGTGCGGAAACGCATAACGCATGGAAAGCCCGCTTTGCAAAGCTCTCAGACACGAAACAAGCCACATTTGAGCGTACATATGATCTTGATCCGCCAAAACGCTTGGGTGCGACGATCCGAGCGTTGAAAAAGCAAATCTCTGAAACAGCGCCGAAAATGG
>CAKMZE010000108.1:367-9091 GCA_929200295.1 uncultured Alphaproteobacteria bacterium | reverse complement strand
CCCCTGGGGGCCAGCCCCCAGACCCCCGGGATATTTCAAAACCTAAGAATGTGGGCGGCGGCTTTAGACCGGCAATTGCCCGCTAAGCCAGAGACCACAAATAAATGTCAATGCACCGGCGCTAATCGCGAGCATCAGGTTTTTACGCCAGATACCAATGATGAGTGTGACAAGGGCTGCGATAATGCGTGCCGCGTCAGGCTCACCGCCTGTTGCATCTGGCCAGAGAACCAGTGGCGCAATCATTCCGGGCAGTACCGCAACTGGCGTGTAGCGCAATAACCTGACGACGAGTACCGGCATGGGGCGGCTACCGATGAGACCCAAAAACGAAAACCGGATCAGAAACGTGCCCACGCCCATCAGAATAATGATCGTCCATATCTCAGATGATGTATATGTCATCGCTACCGCTCCAACCATGTTTCGCTCAGGACGCCCATGCCCATCGCACAGAACGCTGCAATCAAAAGCCCGCAGCCTGCGGGCAAAGCCACGAGGCTGAGGCTGAGACTCACCACAATCGATGTTAGTGCCGCGATCACATGAGGCAGTGTGCGCAACATCGGCGCGACCATGCCTAAGAACGCAATAGGCAGTACGAAATCCAACCCATATTCAGGCGGGATTGCCGCGCCCAGCGCCAAGCCAACCCATGTCATCGTAATCCAAAGCGGGGCGACGGCAGTTGCTGTGCCAAAGTAATAGGCCATACGCTCTGACAGGCTAAGCTTGGTCTGTTCAAACTTTGCGATGCTCACGATATAGGGCTGATCAAACATAAAATAAGCCGCTAAAGCGCGCTGCCACAACGGGGCGGCCCCCATGTAGACAACCAATGATGCAGAATACATGGCCATGCGTAAATTCACCGCAAGGGCCGTGAGGAGCACAAAGGTGATCGCAGCCTCGTCCAACATCAGTTGCAAGGCTGCAAATTGTGCGGCGCCTGCAATGACCAAAATCGTAAACCCCATGCCTTGTGCGATGGTCAATCCGGCCTCAACCGCGACCACGCCAAAGAGCATCGCAAAAGGGGCCACAACAATGGTAAACGGCAGGCAATCCCGCATGCCGGACCAATAGGCAGATTTCACATGCGATTTCACACTGGCAGCTGTCATGATTTCGGCCTAGCCTAAGTTAGAATAAGGTCTGTTTAGTCAGCTGATTGAGGAATCACAATTGCCCAAGCTTGATGACACATCAGGATATTTGATTGCCCCAGATCCTGAGGCGCACGCGTTAACGCGTAATGTCTCTGCGCGCGATCATACGGGCGCATCGGTTGAGCTTCCTGTGATTGAGGAGCGGCCGCTTACGATATTTCTTAATAGCCAAGAGATTGTCACGGCAATGACAATTGGGGATTACCCTGATTACCTGGCACTTGGATTTTTGCGCAATCAAGGCATGCTAAGCGCGCAAGATACCGTCACCGGGGTGGATTATGATGATGATCTGCAGGTCGTCGTTGTCCGCACGCAAGACGAGACTGACCATGAGGCGAAGCTTAAGAAAAAGACGCGCACAAGCGGCTGCGCTGTGGGCACCGTCTTTGGCGATATGATGGAGGGGTTGTCCGAGGTGAGCCTGCCTGAGACGCCCGTGCGCACCTCTGATCTTTATGCGCTGGCAGCACAGATTAATCGCACGCCTTCGCTTTATCTTGCTGCTGGGGCGATCCATGGGACAGTGCTGTGTAAGGGGTGCGACCCTCTGGTTTATATGGAGGACGTGGGTCGCCATAATGCGGTTGATAAGATCGCAGGCTGGATGTTTTCAACGGGGACCGCAGCACATGATAAGGTGCTATATACCACCGGGCGTCTCACATCTGAGATGGTGATTAAAACGGCGCTGATGGGTATTCCTACGCTTGCGTCACGATCCGGGTTTACGGCTTGGGGCGTGGATATCGCGCGCCAGGTTGGTTTGACGTTGATTGGCCGGATGAAAGGGCAACGCTTTATATGTGCAGCAGGTGAGACGCGTCTTATCCGTGATATTGACCCTGCGACCGTGCCTGAGGCCCCGCGCAAATCTGGGCGCAAAGGCGCATGAATGCGCCGCTAGGTGTTATCCTCGCTGGGGGGCTAGCGACCCGGATGGGTGGCGGTGATAAGGGGCTATTGCCGCTGGCTGGCACACCGATTTTACAACGTGTCATTGACCGTCTCGCGCCACAAGTGGCGGCGATTGTTTTGAATGCAAACGGTGATCCGCAGCGGTTTGGTGATTATGGTTTACCCGTTGTGGCAGACCCGATTGCAGGCTTTGCGGGGCCGTTGTCGGGTGTGTTGGCTGGGTTGGATTATGCTGCGACACAGGGTCATACGCATATTGTGACGGCAGCGGCTGATACGCCGTTTCTGCCCTGTGATTTGGTGCCACAATTGCAATTGGCTGCAAATGTCGCGGGGCTCGCCCTTGCGGCATCGCCATCAGGGCGGCAGCCAACATTTGGGATCTGGCCTGTCGCTTTGCGGGATGACCTGCGTATGCAGCTTGAGAACGGTATGCGCAAGGTGGTGCTATGGACGGATCAACATCAGGCAGGGTCTGCGGTATTTCCGGATGATGCGGCCTTTTTTAACGTCAATACACCGGATGATTTAACCCAAGCTGAGGCGATGCTTATATGAAAATCTTTGGCATTGCTGGGTATAAGAACGCGGGCAAAACAGGGCTGATGGAACGGCTTGTTGCTGATATCACTGCGCGTGGGCTCACGGTGTCGACGTTGAAACATGCGCATCACAGTTTTGATATTGATCATCCCGGCAAAGATAGTTTTCGCCATAGGGCGGTGGGTGCGCAGCAGGTGCTGCTTTCGTCTGCGCATCGCTGGGCCTTGATGACAGAGCTGCGGGGTGCGCCAGAACCAACATTGCAAGATCTGCTTGGGCAGATGGCCCCTGTCGATCTGGTGTTGATCGAAGGATGGAAGCGTGATCACCATCCTAAGATCGAGGCACATCGCAACGCGGCTGGTCATGCGCTGATCGCGCCGGACGATCCAACAATCCGAGCTATCGCAAGTGACACCGTAGTCAAATGTGATCGCCCTGTGTTTGATTTGGATGACACCCCAGCGATTGCTGCGTTTATCCTTGCTGAGGTTGGTTTGTGACCTTTGATACGGTCATTATGGTTGATTGGTCCGGCGGCAATGATCGCGGTGCCACACCAAAGAAAGACGCAATTTGGACATGCTACGCTACAAGGTTTGAGACGCAATCGCCGCTTTACCATCGTAATAGACAGGTTGCTGAGAGCTGGTTGATGGACACACTTACCGCAGAGCATGCGGCGGGGCGCAACACGCTTGTTGGGTTTGATCTATGCTTTGCTTTTCCAACAGGGTTTGCAGAGGCGTTGACAGGGGATAAGGACCCGCTTGCGTTATGGGATTGGTTTGCCGCACGGGTCAAAGACAGCCCGAAAGCCAATAATCGGTTTGATCTCGCAGGTCAGATTAATGCGCAGTTCAAAGGGGTCGGTCCGTTCTGGGGGAACGGACTTCAGCGCGATGTCCCCGATTTACCGCGCAAAGGCAGTGAGCGTAGCTGTACCGTATTCCCCGAAAAACGCAGCACTGATGCGCAAGCAAAGGGTGCGTTCTCACCCTGGCAATTGGCTGGCGCCGGGGCTGTTGGGTCTCAGGTGATTATGGGCATGCCGATGCTCTCGCGCCTGCGGCATCATTTTGCGGCAGATCTCGGGGTTTGGCCGTTTGAGGCGCCTGATCGTGCGATCACATTGGCCGAAACGTTCTTTTCCCTCATGCCAAATGCATTGGCACAGCGCTGTGGCGCTGGCCAAATCCGTGATGCAGAACAGGTTCGGCTTTTTGCGCAGACCTTTGCCACATTGCCTGTGAGGCTGATGACGACTATCTTAGACAGGCCGCGCGCGGATGAAGGCTGGGTGCTTGGCCTTGGCAATGAGGATGAATTGGAACAGCATAACATGTCTCTTGCACCACCGCCTTTGCGCAATGATTGTTTTGCGATGCCGCAAGGCGCGTATTGGACACCAGTTGCAGATGCATTAAAGCATCTGCGCGATGCGTTGCATCCTGTGACAGATATTGAGACGGGCGATGTGGCTTGGGCCGCTGGGCGTATCCTTGCGGCGGATGCCAATGCAAAACGGGCGCATCCGCCACAGGCGAATGCGGCTGTCGATGGCTATGGGTTCGCAGGGCCTATAGATGCAGGGGCACATCAGATGCCATTGGTCGAAGGACGCGCCGCAGCAGGCGCGCCATATCCGCATGCCGTGCCTCAGGGTCATGCGGTGCGTATCCTGACAGGGGCGAACTTGCCTGAGGGTGTGGATACGGTGATCTTGCAAGAGGATGTCACTACGGATAGCCAACACATTGCATTTCACGGACCGCTTAAGGCTGGTGCAAATGCGCGCCCCGCAGGCGAGGATATGCAAGCAGGCGATCTGATCTTGCCGCAGGCCCGCATGTTGACGCCTGCTGATCTGGCGACACTGACCGCGGCCGGTGTCGGAGAGGTTAAGCTGCGTAAAAAGCTACGCGTCGGTGTGCTATCCACCGGTGATGAGCTGGCTGATCCGGGTGCGGATATCACGGATGCGCAGATCTATGATGCGAATCGCCCGATGCTCTGCGCGACGTTGCGGGCTTGGGGTTATGAGGTTGTCGATCTTGGGCGTGCGCCTGATGATCGTGATAAGCTACGCGCGCAATTGGATGCGGCTGCGGAAAACTGCGATGCGATCCTGACTTCTGGCGGTGCATCAGGCGGGGACGAAGACCATATGTCAGCCTTGCTGACTGAGACAGGCACACATGTGCTGTGGCGTATTGCGATGAAACCAGGGCGCCCGCTTGCCTTGGGGCTATGGCATGGAACACCTATCTTTGGTCTGCCGGGTAACCCAGTGGCGGCGCAAATTTGTGCTTTGATCTTTGCGCGCCCTGCGCTTTCGGTCTTGGCAGGTGGCGCGTGGCTTGAGCCGCAGAGCTATGCGATGCCCGCAGGGTTTTCAAAGAGTAAGAAAGCAGGCCGCCGTGAGTATCTGCGCGCACGAATAGAAAGCGGCGCGGTGAGCGTCTTTGGCTCCGAAGGATCGGGGCGTATTTCAGGGCTAAGCTGGGCCACGGGCCTAGTAGAGCTGCCTGATGAGGCTGTGCAAATCTCACCCGGCACATCGGTGACCTATATTCCGTTTGAGAGCTTTGGCTTGTGAGAATTCACCAGAGCATATTGCCTGCCCATCGCGAGGCCGCCGCCCGCCTTTATTGGCAGGCATTTGGCGGTAAGCTGGGTGCGGTGCTCGGCCCTGATCACAAAGCATGGGCGTTTTTGGACCGCGTGCTTGACCCGACGCATGCGCTTACGGCGGTTGATGACAAGGGGCGGCTTTTGGGGGTTGTTGGCTATAAGACGCGACAAAGCGCGCTGGTTGGTGGTGGCATGCGCGATATGGTTGCTGTTTACGGCCTTTTGGGTGCGCTTTGGCGGGTTGTGTTGATCGCCTTGCTTGAGCGCGATACCGAGAATAATCGATTTTTGATGGATGGGATTTTTGTCACCCCCGAAGCACGTGGGCAAGGTGTGGGGACAGCGCTGTTAGATGCGATCTCAAAAGAGGCCGCTGCGCGCGGGTATGCAGAAATCCGGCTTGATGTGATTGATAGCAACCCACGCGCCCGTCAGCTTTATGAGCGTCGCGGGTTTGTGGCTGTGCAAACGGTGCAGCTTGGGCCTTTGCGGCATATCTTTGGGTTTCGTAGTGCGACGACGATGGTGCGCGCAATTGGGTGACGGCGCAAGGCGAGGCGATACCTGGGGGCCAGCCCCCAGACACGGGCATTCCTGGGGGCCAGCCCCCAGACCCCCGGGATATTTCAAAACCTAAGAATGGATAAGAATATTCTGTTGAAAATCAGTTGAAATAACTGAACTGAAGAGTTTAGAATAGAGCCTTCATGGGGATAGACCGGTCATGCTGAAAGATCAGACACATATTACGCGCGGGCGTAAATTTGATCAGGTGCTTACCGGCGCGCGGAGTGTTTTTTTGCGCGACGGTTTTGAGGGCGCAAGTGTGGATGATATCGCCAAAGAGGCCGCGGTTTCGAAAGCCACGCTCTATAAGTACTTTCCCGATAAGCGGCTTTTGTTTCAAGAAGTCGTGCAAGTAGAATGTCGGCGGCAAGCGGAAACAGCCCGGGCGCAGGTTGATATGACAGGCCCTTTGGATGCGGTTCTACAATCTGCAGCGATGCAGATTGTAACAACCATTACATCACCATTTAACCAGCGGTTTTTTCGCATTTGCGTGGCCGAAAGCGACCGTTTCCCAGAATTGGGACGGGCGTTTTATGAAAGCGGGCCCATGCTATTACGCGCTGATATTAGCGCATTTCTCGCAGATGCAAATGCGGGGGGCGTCTTGCGCGTGACAGATATCCCATTGGCCGCTGATCAATTTGTTGAGCTTTGCAAAGCGGATATTTTCCCGCGCATGGTGTTTAATATCGCCACGACATTTAGCAAAGAGGAGTTGCGCCGCATTGCGAAAGGAGCGGTTGAGACGTTTCTTGCGCGCTACGGTGTGTGATCAAAGCCATTTATGTTTACATAAACGGTCGTGAAATGTAGATTTATCGACATGGTCACGGCACCTCATAAAGTAACCTCATTCATCATCCTTGCCACACCGCATTGTAATTTAGCGGCGACATCGGCCTTTCTAGATCCCTTTCGTGTGGCGAATTATCTGGTGGGGGCAAATCAGTTTCACTGGCAGATCGTCTCCTTGGAAGGTGGGGCGATTCAAACAAGTAACGGGATGGCGCTTGTAACAGAACCATTGGCCGCAGTGGCAGAAATCCCCCCTGATTTTGTTGTCGTGTCATCGAGCTGGACGCCAGAGCATCATCATAGCCCAGACATATCAAAGGCGCTTTTGCGATGGGCAAAAAGGGGTGCTAAAATTGGCGCATTGGATACAGGTGGTTTTATTCTCGCTAAAGCGGGGCTTTTGAACGGAAAGCGCGCAACGGTGCATTATGAGCATATCGATGCGTTTCACGAGCTTTATCCAGATGTGGAAGTCACAGAAAGCCTGTTCGAAATTGACGATGATGTTTTCACCTGTTGCGGTGGGCTGGCTGCGGCAGATCTGGCGATTAATATTCTGCGCGACACCTTTGGTACGGGGCCTGCGAACGCGGTTGCGCGATATATTTTCCATCACAACGTGCGTGGGGCCGAGGCCACGCAAAACCCTGATCAGCTTGAGCCGATTGGACATACGATGCCAGGGCTTGTCCGGCGGGCGATCGATGTCATGGAAGCCCACCTCGAAGAGCCGCTTTCTATCCCTGAGATTGCCGCACAGCTGAGTGTGTCACAACGGCATTTGGCGCGTTTGTTCCAAAACTACGTTCATAAAACACCTGTTTTATATTACCGTGACATTCGCCTTGATCGCGCGCGTGGCTTGGTCACACAAACAGAAATGAAGCTGAGTGAGGTGGCCGTTGCCTCTGGGTTTTCGAGCCAAGTGCATTTTAGCCGCGCCTATCATGCGCGCTTTGGGCTTTCTCCTAAAAAAGACCGGATCGAGGGCCGCGTGCCTTTTGCATTTCGGGCCTGGCCGATGCATAGCCCGGGAGGGGGTTAGCCGCTGAAGTAAGGTTCCCAGTTCGCCGCAGGCACGCTGCAAACCGAACGGCTGTTGCGACCGAAATCAGCAATCTGCGCCCGATCCCCCGCCCCGAAAGTCCCTCTCGGTGCTGAACCTGAAAACGATAGCGAATATCCGGTGACAAGGATGTGGGCATAAATTTTTCCTCCTGATCAACACAGAATCAGAAAAATCACACCCATGGGGACCACTCACGATTCAAAATGATCAGGAAACGCTCTAAGCCTCCGCAGGTTTTAGATCAGTAACAATCGGTTGTTGGCTGGCGAACCGCCACGAGCGGTTTTTGACTTTGCGCCCGTCGATCGTCTGGTCCTCAACCAAGACGCTATTAAGCGACAAAAGCACGCCGCAGCTCATCTTTTCCTTTGGCATGAGTATCTTCTGAATGTCACCAGAATCATCTTTCCAGAGCGCAATCGCGCGGTTTTCTGGATAACGCTCTGTCTTATTCATCCGGTCAATCAACCCATAGGATGTAAATGTTAGCACGGCAGAGCCGGGATCATCCGCAAGGCTCGATGCATAGCGCGCCGACCAACGTTCCTCGAGCTGGGGGCCATCCATGAGTAGCGCAAACAATAGATTTGGCCCAATTGAACGCAGGATTTCATGACAGGGATCATTGCGCGCTAGATCCTCGCAGATCATCGTGACAAATGTGGAAGATTCGCGGAACTGGTGAAAATATAACTCTGGCGTTTCAATGCGATGATCTTCCCACCACGCCTTAACAGCCGGATTAAGACTACTGGCAAGCGCATATTCACGCACTTGACTACGATCTAGCCGCCAACGATGGTGCTTGCGGCGGCTCGCGACGTGAACTCTTCGTTTGTTATCATCTTTGATCCCTGAATCATAGTTAAGTGCTGTGAGCACATAATTCGCCTTTTCTCGATTACCAGCTGCGTTTTTTTCACAATTCGTGGAACTGCCCGCGATAATAAACTCTAAATCAGGCTCAACTTTCCAGATTGCCTTGCTCAATCTTTCAAACGTATCACAATCAAACGCATATTCTGG
>CAKMZE010000108.1:0-357 GCA_929200295.1 uncultured Alphaproteobacteria bacterium | reverse complement strand
CATCAACAGATTTGGTTTGCTTTTTTGCCTCTTCAAGAAGCGTTTTGACAAGTGTTTCGATATGGGAATCTTCAGAAAGCCAGTCTTGTTTGATTTTGAAATTGTCCCAATTGGGCCGTTCTTCTTGTGCCACATTGATATCAGCATCGGATGTTGCTTGCATAAAATTTGATCCATTCAGACGATATGGAAGTGGAATAAGAAGGATATCCAGAGCTTTTGTATCATCGATTTTAGGTTTTTTAGCGGGTTGCGACCATTGGCATCGCACAGTGCTGCGTGGGGGTAATAGCGCAAGGTTCGCACTGAGATTACGCAATGTGCATCCGACAGCAGAAACCCTGCTTTTGGATTGAA
>CAKMZE010000107.1 GCA_929200295.1 uncultured Alphaproteobacteria bacterium | reverse complement strand
CTCAGAGCCGATGGGAAACATTGGCAAGCTAAAGCGCAAGACCCCGTAACCACCCATTTTCAACAGGATCGCCGCCAGCACAACCGAACCCGCAGTTGGGGCCTGCACGTGCGCATCAGGCAGCCAGGTATGCACCGGCCACATTGGCATCTTCACCGCAAAGCTTGCAAAGAACGCAAGCCATAGCAGCGTTTGCATACCACCAGGCACATGAATGCCCAGTAGATCAAAGCTCTCATGTGCGAAATCATATACCATTAAGGCAGGGATATCTGTGGTGCCCGCCTCATTGAACATGGCAACCATTGCCACAAGCATCAAAACGGAACCGAGAAAGGTATAAAGGAAGAACTTGAACGACGCATAGACGCGGTTTGCACCGCCCCAAATCCCGATAATCAGGAACATCGGGATCAAGCCCGCTTCGAAAAACAGGTAAAACAGCACAAGATCCAACGCCATAAAGACACCGAGCATCAGTGTCTCAAGGATCAAAAAGGCGATCATATATTCCTTGACCCGTGTCTCAACATTCCAGCAGGCGCCGATCACAACCGGCATCAAGAATGTCGTAAGCATCACGAACAGAACCGAAATCCCATCGACGCCCATCTTATACTGAAGCCCCAGCAGCCATTCGCGGGTTTCCACCATCTGAAACCCGGTATCCGCAGGATCAAACGCCGCTAAGATAAACAGAGACACTAAGAAGGTCGCAAGCGTTGTGGCCATCGCCACCCATTTCGCATTGCGCTGTGCAGCCGCATCATCACCACGTAAAAACACAGCGAGGATCAAAGCACCCAGCAATGGAATAAACGTAGTAAAGGAGAGGATATTGCTCATTAGTTTGACCCTCCGGTCATCGTCACCCAGGTCAGCAACACTGCAATCCCGAGGACCATCGCAAAGGCATATGTGAACATATAGCCAGACTGTGCACGGTTCGCGAGGCGGGTAAAGAACGGGATAATCCCCATTGCGACCCCGTTAATGCCCCCGTCAATCGTATTGGTATCGCCCTGCTTCCAGAAAAACCGCCCCAGCGCCATCGCAGGTTTGACAAAAACCAGATCGTAAAGTTCGTCAAAATACCATTTATTGAGCAAGAAGTTATAAAGCGGCGCTTGCTGTTTTGCGAGACGCGCGGGCAAATCAGGTCGCCTGATATACATCTGAAAGGCAAGCGCGAGACCTGCGAGCATTGCAAAGAACGGCGCGAGCTTGACCCAGATCGGCACATAATGCGCCTCATGCAGCACGTGGTTATCAGGATGCTTGAAAATCGCGCCCTGCCCCGGTGTTTCAGGCCATGCGTAATCTTTATCGTCATCATTGCCATGATCTGCATCATCACCGCCCGCGGCATATGCAGGGGCCACAAGACTAAACCCGAGTGCGGCATGGTCCTTTTCAGCGGGTGCAATCACACCAAAGAACTGGCCTACATATTTGTCGCTCTTAAAGAACGGCTTGTAAAACACCATGCCAGAGAACACAGCACCAACAGCCAGAACCGCGAGCGGGACAAGCATAACCTTGGGGCTTTCATGTGCGTGCTCATGCGTATGCGCATCCCCTCGCGGGGTGCCATAGAATGTCATGAACATCAGGCGCCAGCTGTAAAAGCTGGTCATAAAGGCCGCAAAGACGAGCATCCAAAACGCATAGCTGGCATTGGCGGCATAAGCGCTCTCGATAATCGCGTCTTTTGAGACAAAGCCCGCAAACCCGATAGGGAAACCAATATAAAGCAGTGGAATACCAACACCCGTAATCGCCAATGTGCCGATCATCATCGCGCGGAATGTCCATGGCAGTTTGTGCCGTAACCCGCCGTAATTGCGCATATCCTGCTCGTGGTGCATCCCGTGGATCACTGAGCCCGCGCCCAAGAAAAGCATCGCTTTAAAGAATGCGTGGGTCAGCAGATGGAACATCGCCACGGAATACACGCCGATACCCGCGGCAACAAACATATAGCCAAGCTGCGAACATGTTGAATAGGCGATGACCCGTTTAATATCATTCTGAACGAGCCCGACCGTTGCTGCAAAAAACGCCGTGCTTGCGCCCAAGAACACAATGAAACCCTGCGCTTGCGGCGCATATTCCATCAATGGTGACATGCGGCACACGAGGAACACACCTGCCGTAACCATGGTCGCGGCGTGGATCAGGGCCGATACAGGTGTCGGCCCCTCCATCGCGTCAGGCAGCCATGTGTGTAAAAACAGCTGCGCAGATTTCCCCATCGCACCAATAAAGAGCAGGAAGGCCAAGAGATTGGCCGCATTCCAATCCGCCCAGAGGAAATGGATCGATGTGTCAGCCAGTGCCGGGGCCGCTGCAAAGATATCATCAAACCGGATACTATCGGTGAGATAAAACAGGCCGAATATGCCCAAAGCAAAGCC
This sequence comes from uncultured Alphaproteobacteria bacterium, assembly GCA_929200295.1. GTDB lineage: Bacteria > Pseudomonadota > Alphaproteobacteria > Rhodobacterales > Rhodobacteraceae > Yoonia. The sequence goes on along the minus strand of CAKMZE010000107.1, from coordinate 6,705 downwards.
AAAATCACCAACGCGGTTGACAACAAACGCCTTAATCGCGGCTGCATTCGCAGATGGTTTTTTGTAATAAAACCCAATCAGCAGATATGAGGCGACGCCCACACCTTCCCACCCAAAGAACATCTGCACGAGGTTGTCAGACGTGACCAACATCAACATCGCGAAGGTAAAGAACGACAGATACGCAAAGAACCGCGCCTTATAGGCGGTGCCATCTGCAAAGTTGTCATCATGGGCCATATAGCCAAAGGAATAAAGATGCACGAGCGCAGACACCGTGGTGATCACGATCAACATAATCGCGGTCAACCGGTCCATGCGGATGGACCAATCTGTGCTGAGCGAGCCGCTTTCAATCCAGCGCATAATCTGGATCTGTTCGGTCACACCGTCAAAGCTAAGGAACACAACCCATGACAGGAACGCAGATAAGAACAAAAGCCCTGTGGTGATCCATTGCGCCGCTGTTTCACCGATGCTCTTCCATCCAAAGCCTGCGATGAGCGCCCCGATGAGCGGGGCAAAAAGGATGATCGTTTCCATAATTTTACCCTTTCATCACGTTGACATCTTCGACGTCAATCGTACCCCGGTTGCGGAAGAAACACACAAGGATCGCAAGGCCAATCGCAGCCTCAGCTGCGGCAACGGTCAGTACAAACAGTGTAAAGACTTGACCACCAAGATCATTGAGATAGCTGGAGAAGGCGACAAAATTGATATTCACCGCGAGCAACATCAGCTCGATGCTCATCAATAGAATGATCACATTCTTTCGGTTCAAAAACAGCCCAAAGATGCCGATAACGAACAGGGCCGCAGCCACGGTTAGATAATGTTCAAGTCCGATCATTGCATTGCTCCTGCAGATCTTGGGAAGAATGTTTTACAACCGCACATGAAATCAAAACCCGCATTACAGCCCCTGCCCCGGTTTGACGTCTTTGAGTTCCATCGCCTTGGCCGGGTCACGGTGCATCTGCGCCATAACATTCTGACGTTTGATGTCTGTGCGGTGGCGCAGGGTCAGCACAATCGCGCCAATCATCGCAACCAGTAGGATCAACCCAGCAAGCTGGAAGAGGATCAGATATTTATCATAGATCAACAGCCCAAGTGCGGCAGTGTTCTCTGCCTCGCCAATTGGTGCTGCACGATTGGCCAGCGCATCATCCGCAAAGCCCCAGACACCCACAGCCATCATCAGCTGCATCACGATCACAATCCCGATCAGCAACGCCAGCGGCAGGTACTTGGTCATTTCTGCCTTAAGCTCTGCAAAATCAACGTCGAGCATCATGACAACGAACAAGAATAGCACAGCAACCGCGCCGACATAGACAATCACCAAGAGCATCGCGACAAATTCAGCCCCCAAAAGCACGAATAATCCTGCCGATGACAGAAACGCCAAAATCAACCAGAGCACCGAATGCACAGGGTTGCGGCTGACCACGGTAAAGAACCCGCCGGCAACCGTGGACAGTGCAAAGAGATAAAATGTGAACGCAGCAACTGTCATCTGGCTTTATCCTTGTTCAAGCAGCCCAATTCATGTGCCGCATCAAAAGAGAGGCGCATATCAATCATCGGTACGGGGCATCCATTTCAAGATTTCGGGCAATCTCGGCCTCCCAACGGTCCCCATTGGAAAGCAGCTTGTCTTTATCGTAATATAGCTCTTCGCGGGTCTCGGTTGAGAACTCAAAATTTGGCCCTTCAACGATAGCATCGACTGGGCAGGCCTCTTGGCAGAAACCGCAATAGATGCATTTGGTCATATCGATGTCATAGCGCGTTGTGCGGCGTGATCCATCGTCGCGCGGTTCCGCATCAATCGTGATGGCCTGTGCCGGGCATACCGCCTCGCAGAGTTTGCAGGCAATGCAGCGTTCTTCACCGTTGGGATACCGGCGCAACGCATGCTCACCCCGAAACCGTGGGCTAAGCGGCCCTTTTTCATGGGGGTAGTTGAGCGTTGCCTTGGGGGAAAAGAAGTATTTCATCCCAAGGCCAAACCCCTTCCAGAAATCTGCAAGGAGAAAATACTTTGCTGCGCGGGTATAATCAATTTCGGTCATATCAGCCTCCCACTGCCCAACGGGCCCAAAAGCCGCCCATCACTTCGAATTTTGCAAGAAACGCAACGAGCACGACCCAAGCCAATGAAAGTGGCAGGAACACCTTCCAACCGATCCGCATAAGCTGGTCATAGCGGTAACGTGGTGTGATCGCCTTCACCATTGAGAACATAAAGAACACAGCCGCCATTTTCAGGATCATCCAGAAAATCCCATCTGGCAGACCCGGAATAGGCGACAGCCACCCCCCAAAGAACAACAGCGTGGTCAAGGCGCACATCAGAACCACCGCCATCAGCTCGCCAATCATAAACAATAGGAAAGGCGTGGATGAATATTCCACCTGATAGCCTGCCACCAGCTCTGATTCTGCCTCGGGCAGGTCAAATGGTGGGCGGTTCGTTTCAGCAAGCGCTGAGATAAAGAACAAAAAGAGCATCGGGAAATGCGCTACCCAATACCAATTAAACAGCCCCGCATCACCGCGCTGCGCCTCGACAATGGCGCCAAAGTTCATGCTACCGGTTGAGATAATCACACCAATGATAATGAGACCAATCGACACCTCATAAGAGATCATCTGCGCCGCAGAGCGTAGCGATCCAAGGAATGGGTACTTTGAGTTCGACGCCCATCCCCCCATAATCACACCATAAACCTCAAGCGAGGACACGGCGAATACATAAAGAATGGCCACGTTGATATCGGACAGAACCCAGCCATCATTAAAGGGGATCACAGCCCAAGCAATCACAGCCAGAACGAATGTAATCATCGGCGCAAGAAAGAACACCGCCTTATCAGCACCCGCAGGGACAACGATCTCTTTGACAATATATTTCAGGAAATCCGCAAAGGATTGCAGCAAACCAAAAGGGCCCACGATGTTTGGCCCCTTGCGCATCTGCACCGCTGCCCAGATTTTGCGGTCAGCGTACATCAAAAACGCAAGCGCCACCAAAAGCGGGATCAGTACCAACAAACATTGCCCCAAGATAACCAATGCCATCCCAAGATTTGTCGTTGTAAAGAAATCTATCATATCGGTTCCTTACACTGTCGGTATGCCGGTACGACCGCATTCGGCCACCGTCACCTCGGCGTCTATCGTTCTGCTGCCACGCGGCAAAGCAGGCGAGATGGTATAAACCGCATCTGCGGTCCAAACACCAGCCTCTTGCGTGGCATCAACTCTTACTTGTCTTAAAAAACCATAACCACGGATGAGGGTATATTGCGCCGCTGCACATTCGGCATAGGCCATCACATCAATGCGTTCACGCGCGCCGGTCATTTTCACCTGAAACCCCACCAGATCGCCATCCAAAAGACGCGTATCCACCCCAAGGTATGATGGGTTATACACCCCGCGTGACGGGGTTTCACCGGGCGTGGCACAGCCCAAGGCCAGCGCCAGAAAGCCTATGATGGCAAACCCCTTCACTCGGCCGCAAGTGCCGCGTTATCGCGGGCCTGTGCATTTGATGACAGCTCAGCCATCAGCTGTGACGCCCGTGCGATTGGGTTTGTCAGATAGAAATCACGTACCGCATAGCGGAAATCGGCGCTGCCCAGTTTCTTGGGCTTTAGTGGGACAAAATCATTTTGCGCAACCGTATTCACATCAGCCAAATGCGGGTGTGCGGCAACAATTGCACCGCGCAGCTGCGCAAGGCTGTCAAAGGGCAATGTCGCATCCAGCTCAGCCGAGAGCGCGCGCAAAATTGCCCAATTTTCCTTTGCTTCACCCGGCGCAAAACCTGCGCGCATCGCGAGCTGTGGTCGGCCTTCGGTATTGACGAAAAGCGCGTTCTCTTCGGTATAGGCCGCACTTGGCAGGATAATGTCGGCGCGGTGCGCACCGCGGTCACCATGGCTGCCTTGGTAGATTACAAACGGCCCATCAGCGATATCAATCTCATCCGCACCAAGGTTATAGATCACCTCGGCCTCTTTCACGGCTGATTTGATACCACCTTTTGTGGTTGCATCCACATCCATCGCACCAACACGGCCCGCAGCGGTGTGCAACACCATCAGTTTGGCTGCGTCATCAGAGGTTAGCGCCATTGCCGCGGCTAGAACTGCCTCGCCATCGGCCTCTGACAGCGCGCCTTGCCCAACGATGATCACCGCAGGCTTGCGCGCAGGGCCGATGCGGCCTTTTTCAACCAGTTTGGCGAGTGCGGCACGGTCAGACCCAAGCTCGACCACATCATAGGTCAGATCAACGGCCTTGCCGATCCGTTTGATGGTTGCACCTTGGCTCCAGGCTTTGCGGATACGCGCATTGAGCACGGGAGCCTCTTGGCGTGGGTTACTGCCGATCAGCAGTATTGTCTCTGCATGATCGATATCTTCGATCGCGGCAGTGCCAACGTAACCAGAGCGGTTGCCCGCGGGCAGTTTCGCACCATCCGTGCGGCACTCCACAGTGCCCCCCTGCCCCTCGATCAATTGCTTGAGCGCAAATGATGCCTCAACAGATGCCAAATCTCCGATCAAGCCGGCAATTTTTTTACCCTTCATCGCTGCCGAAGCCGCTGAAAGTGCTTCAGGCCAGCTGGCTTTGCGCAGTTTACCGTTTTCACGAATATAAGGTGTGTCGAGACGCTGGCGGCGCAAACCATCCCAAACAAAGCGTGTTTTATCGGAAATCCATTCCTCATTCACGCCATCATGGTTGCGCGGCAGGAACCGCATCACTTCGCGCCCTTTGGTGTCCACACGGATGTTGGAGCCAAGCGCGTCCATCACATCAATCGATTCCGTCTTGGTCAGTTCCCACGGGCGGGCGGTAAAGGCATAGGGTTTGGACACCAGCGCACCAACGGGGCAAAGATCAATGATGTTGCCCTGCATATTCGAATCAAGCGTTTCGCCCAGATAGGACGTGATCTCAGCATCCTCACCCCGGCCTGTCTGGCCCATCTGGTGAATACCCGCGACCTCGGTTGTAAAACGCACACAACGTGTGCACGAAATACAACGTGTCATATGTGTTTCGACCAACGGCCCAAGGTCCAGATCTTCTGTCGCGCGCTTGGGCTCACGGAAACGGCTAAAATCCACGCCATAAGCCATGGCCTGATCTTGCAAATCGCATTCGCCGCCTTGATCGCAAATCGGGCAATCTAGCGGATGGTTGATCAGCAGAAACTCCATCACCCCTTCGCGGGCTTTTTTGACCATGGGGGAATTGGTTTTGACCTGTGGGGCTTGGCCTTCTGGCCCCGGGCGCAGATCCCGCACCTGCATCGCACAAGAGGCGGCAGGCTTTGGCGGGCCGCCTACGACCTCAACCAGACACATGCGGCAGTTGCCTGCAATTGTCAGTCGCTCATGGTAGCAAAAGCGCGGGATCTCGATCCCTGCCACTTCGCAAGCCTGAATGAGCGTCATCGCGCCATCAACCTCGACCTCAGTTCCATCAATAACGACTTTTTTCAGATCAGACATGCTACGCCTTTTCGTTCCAGATGCCGCCCAACTATGGTTAAGGGCATGGCTTTGGATGGCGTTCTAGCCCAAGCGCGCGTGTGATGCCAGACACTAGCTACATTTTTGGTGAGGAAATTATGAAGGTTAAACGTCTGTTAATAAAGCAGACGCCCAATTTGCGACCTTGCGGCAATTTCTGCGCGTCCAACAGCGCAATACGTCGCCTCTTGCCCTGAAATCACGCCTTTTTCAGCAAGACGTGCGCGCGCGACATCCTCAAGCCTGTTCTGCTCGGCTTTATTATCAACGTAGGCATCAACTTCCGCGCTGGAATACCCCAAGGCAATCGCACGATTGCGCAAACCATTGAGGAAAAATGCACCGCGAATCTTACGCGGTGAAAGTGCGCTGCATTTGTCAGAAATCTCAAGCGCCTGACCAACCGCAAGCAGACCTTCGGTGATCTCAGCCTCAGTGCTCAACCCAGATTGCGCCGTCGCGGGCTGCATCATGACCATGAAACTGACGGCATAGATGCCGCGCTTTAATATCTGTACACTCATTCAAACTGCTCCTCGTGTATGCTTGGCCATAATTTCAGGTGAAACAAGATGATATACAATATCATTCGTGATCTTGCGCTTTGCCTCAGCATAAATCCGCGACAGTAAGCGGTGGCTACCTTATTGAAATCAGATATTTTACACAGGCAGAAATTTAAAGTAATCTGATAAAAGAGTAATATAATCCGGGGGATAATATGACGAAACCACGCATCTTTGCACTCTTTTCCTCAGTATTTTTCATGTCAGCATGCGGTGGTTCCGCGCCTGAGTTCTTTGGGCCAGCAGGATTTTCATTTGCCGGATTAGAATATACGGGCGGTAGCAATTCTGCATGTTGTGGCGGCGCATTTAGCGGGCTGCCACCGACATCGAACATGCCAGTATCAGGGGGTGCATCATACACAGGTCAGATGCGCGGAAATATTATTGATACCTACCGTAATGGCACGGTAAATGTGACCGCCGATTTTGACGCATCAACTGTGAATGTATCAGGTGCGATTGATTTCACAGGCGTATCTACAGGTGACGGAATTGTATCATTTAACAGAACCGCGCCAATCACTAGGGCGTGTTGAGATTCAACGCGAGTTGATGATGGCTGCTGCGATGTAGAT
>CAKMZE010000106.1 GCA_929200295.1 uncultured Alphaproteobacteria bacterium | reverse complement strand
TTGAATCACAAGATCATGTGTTTGAACAGAAATTAATGGGTGTACTGCATAGGTTCAGCTGAAACGATAACCCGTTTCGTCCACACACAGGACCTGCAAACAGCAATGGCTCAGGCGCTTCCCGCATACCTTCTTCGGTTTCCAGATTTTAATGATGGCGTGGGATCCATTGAGCGTTCTTTGCTCGGAGCGGGCACCTTGGAGATGAAAAATGCGGCGTATACGGTGGGAACCGCCATGGCTTTGGGTGAACCAGAGCGTGATCGTATCGGAGACTTGATACTGTTCAAAAGGCTGATCGCGCTTTCACGCATAGAACCAGACCCATGGTTCATTCTCGAAGGGAACATGCAGCACATGAGAAGCTGTTTAGCGCAAATAACGGAAAGCGGAAAAGCAGCGCGCGCCAAGTATTCTGTTGAGGTTTTATAGGCGTTGTAGACTGTGCATCAAGATAGCAGGCATGCGTATAGTGCGCTACATCAGTCTAGGTGCACCCTTACGGCATCTCTCCTAAAACTGGAAAAGCCGCCCAAGAGAGGAAGAAGAACGACAGAATGTTCAATGCGTTGTTGAAGGGAACAGAATTTATGCGAAACCCGACCCACGCCAAACCTGATAGCATAGTAAGGCCAATCACATGAGTAGCAAAGACAGTGGCTGTGTGAAATTCCCCCATCCAACGCAGACCGTAATCCCAACTGTCCCAAAAATACAGTGGGGTAAGACCCCATAAGACCGCTAAGAAGAACGAATGGATCTTAAAAAAATTCTTGCGCTTAAGCAGAACCAAGAACTGTATTGCAAAGAGAATTGGCATAACCAAAATTGCACCCTGCCCAGCAAGAAGAAAAAAAAGAAAAACATAAATTGGGAGTGGGCTGAGGTGCGAAGGATTTCCCATTAAGAAAAGCGGGACATATGCTAACGCTGCAACGAATACACCCAGAGCAATCCAAACTGATGTGCGAAATGAATGTATTTCCATCGGGCTTCTTTCAATATGTATTCTGTCAGCTCACTGATATAATTCAAAAATATGGCTTTTCTGAGGTAATTTTACTTGGAGCCCTTCAACAGTTTCGTTGCGGCGTTTTCAAATGGCTACTTCGATGGGTGCGAACTTACTTCACCTTACCTGTAAGCGGCCCCGATCACGCCACGCGGCCGTAAAAGCCGCGTTGCTCGCTTTCGGTGAATACAGCGCCTGGGTTTTCATAGTACGTGAGTACAGCAATCATGCGGGCGGTGTCGCCAACCACAGGTGTGACGCGGTGTGGGGTGTTCACGCCGCGGAACACGTTGAGGGTGCCAGCGACGACGCTCATCTTTTGAACATCGGGGTCATCGCCGTTAAGCAGCTTTGCGACGCCGTCATAATTGGGGTCATCTGTTTTGCGCAGATCAGTGCGGTATTCAAAAACGCCGCCCTCTTTGGGGGCTTGCAAGAGCAAAGTCACAGTGAATTCAGAGCGATCAAAATGCCAGTTTAACGCCTGTCCAGCGCGATAGCGCATCACATTAAATGCGGCCAGTGGATCATCCATCGGGTAGAGCGCGGGTTTTTTCATCACAGCAGATAAAAAGGCTCTTAATGGTGCCCAATCATAAATCTGATGCACGATGCTGCCCTGCAATTGATCGGCGCATAGCGTGTTATTAGACGTCTCAAACCGCTTGAGCGCGGGATGATCACTGGCCAGACCGGGGATGTCTTTTTGAAAATAGATATTGTGTTCGCGCGCGTGGTGAAAGCTTTCGCTATCCATCTTGGGCGTATGGGCACGTGCCTCGCTTTGGGCATGCTCAGGGCGCAGAAATCCATCGAGATTAAACATTCCACCGCTGGCCAAATCGGCTTGGCAGCGTTTTATCAGCGCTTGATAGCGTGCGGTGTCCGGTTGATCGAGTGGAAAGCTGTCAAGATCAAGATATGCGCGCATGCCGTGGTCCTAGAAGTCGAGGTTCTCAACGCTGAGCGCGTTTTGTTGGATAAACTCGCGGCGTGGTTCAACCACATCGCCCATCAGCTTGGTAAAGAGATCATCCGCATCCGCAAGATCATCGACCTTGACCTGTAGCAAGGTACGCGCATCCGGGTCGAGCGTGGTTTCCCAGAGCTGGTCGGGGTTCATCTCACCAAGACCCTTGTAGCGTTGCAGTGACAGGCCTTTTTCACCCTCTGCAAGGATCGCCTCAAGCAGGTCAAGAGGCCCATGGATCATCTGATTGCGGTCTTTACGCACCAAGGTGGCAGGCAGGTTATAAACGTCCTGTAGGCTTTGCGTGAACGAGCCTGTACGCCGCGCCTCGCCCGAGCGGAGCATCTGCCCATCCAAAGTGCGCACCTCTTCGACGCCACGCAGAATACGCGCAAGACGCATGCCTTTGTCTTGGGTGATGCGCCCCTGCCAGCCGCGCTCCCATTCAAGTGCAATGAGGTTAAGACGCTGTGCGACACGGTCCGCTGTGCCTTGCAAATCCTGATCCACAGCGCCTGGTACAAAAGCACCCGCGATCGCGGCTTGTTCAAGGATATGGCGGGGATAATGGGTCGGGAAGGCATCCAACACACGTTTGAGCTGGCGCGCCTCATCAACAACACGTTTGAGGTCTTGGCCTGTGATTTCCTCACCATTGCCTTGACGCAGCATGGCGCCATCAACACCTTGGTTGATCAGGTAGTCCTCCATCTCGGCTTGGTCCTTGAGGTAAACCTCAGATTTACCGCGCGACACTTTGTAAAGCGGTGGCTGCGCAATATAGAGATAGCCACCCTCGATCAGCTCTGGCATCTGCCGGAAAAAGAAGGTGAGCAGCAAGGTACGGATATGCGCGCCATCCACATCAGCGTCGGTCATGATCACGACCTTGTGGTAGCGCAGCTTTGAGATATCAAATTCATCGCGGCCAATGCCTGTGCCAAGCGCCATCACCAGATTACCAATCTCTTGGCTGCCGAGCATCCGATCAAACCGCGCACGTTCAACATTCAAGATCTTACCCTTCAACGGCAGGATTGCCTGGGTCAGACGATCACGCCCTGTCTGGGCGGAGCCACCCGCTGAATCCCCCTCGACGAGGAAAACTTCGGTTTTTGTCGGGTCTTTTTCCGAACAATCCTTGAGCTTACCCGCAAGAAAGTTCACATCCATCGGGTTTTTACGGCGTGTGAGCTCGCGCGCTTTGCGCGCAGCCTCACGTGCCAGCGCGGCTTCAATAATCTTACCGACGATTTGTTTGGCAACGTTTGGATTTTCCTCAAACCATTCGGCGAGCTTTTCACCGACAAGGCTTTCAACAGCTGGGCGCACCTCAGAGCTGACAAGCTTGTCCTTGGTCTGGGACGAGAATTTTGGATCAGGAACTTTGACCGACAGCACACAAGTAAGCCCCTCGCGCGCATCATCACCGGTAAAGCTGACCTTTTCCTTTTTCGCGATGCCAGAGGATTGTGCGTAGTTGTTGATCGTTCGCGTCAACGCGCCACGAAAGCCCGCCATATGCGTGCCACCATCGCGCTGCGGGATGTTGTTGGTAAATGGCAGCACGACCTCATTATACGTGTCGTTCCACCACATCGCGACCTCAACACCGATGTCGTCTTTTTCGCCAATGACATAGATCGGCTCTTCCATCACTGCGGTTTTCGAGCGGTCGATATATTTGACAAACTCTTTGACGCCGCCTTCGTAGAACAGCTCGGTTTTTAGTGGTTCTGCGGGGCGCTCGTCTTCGAGGATGATGCGCACACCCGAATTCAGGAACGCAAGCTCGCGCAAACGCTTTTCCAGCGTCTCATAAGAGTAATCGAGATTTGAAAACGTTTGATCAGAGGCCAGAAACCGCACTTCAGTGCCTTTGCGGCCATTTGCAGGGCCAACAACGGTGAGCGATTCTGCGGTGACAGAGTCCTCAAACCGGCAATAATGCTCTTTATCATCACGCCAGATGCGTAGCTCTAGCCAATCAGACAGGGCATTTACGACCGAAATCCCAACGCCGTGCAATCCGCCGGACACCTTATAAGAATTGCTATCAAACTTACCGCCAGCATGAAGCTGGGTCATAATCACCTCGGCGGCTGATATGCCTTCTTCTTTGTGCATATCAACAGGGATGCCGCGCCCATTATCGCCAACCGAAACCGAGTTATCAGCATGGATTTTGACAGTGACGTAATCGGCATGACCCGCGAGCGCCTCGTCAATTCCGTTATCAACAGCCTCATAGACCATGTGATGCAGGCCGGACCCATCATCGGTATCACCGATATACATGCCTGGGCGTTTTCGAACGGCATCTAAGCCCTTCAAAACCTTAATTGAATCGGCGCCATATTCGGGGCTTTGCGACTGCTCATCAGACATGTGGGTATTCCTGTATTCTTATAAGCAAAATATAGTCAATTTTGGCGGGGATGTCACGGCCAAACCCCCATATTTTGTGTTATGTGAACGGGATAATGAGCCCAACCCCAATCAACAGGCACCCAGCGATGAGGTTCGTGCGCCGTACCGCCGTAGGCGAGGTCAAAAGCGCGCGCGCTTTGCCGATGCTTGCCGCTAAAATCAGGTTCCCGATCAGGGGCACAACGAGCGACAAAAAGCAAATAACAGCTATGTCCGCCCATGTGAGCGCAGTCAGATCAAAAAAGCCCGGCAGCATGCCCATATAAAACAAAATGGCCTTTGGATTGCCTAAAATCACGGCAAGTCCCGCGAGAAACCCAGCCCACATGCCCGATTTCGTCAGCCTGCTGTCTGCGGCAATGGTTTTATCCGCATGACGAATAATCAAACCGCCCATGATGAGAAAGGTCAGCGTAGCAATCCAGCGCAATGCCACAATGAACCCACCGTAGACAGAGACAATCCATGACACGCCAAGGATCGCTAAAAAGGGCCAGAGCACATCGCCAACAACAACGCCCAACGCCAATGGCCAGGCTGCATGAAACCCGCCAGAAAGCGTGCGCGCGACCAAGGCCACCCACACAGGCCCGGGCGTCAGAAAAAGCACAGTCAGCGCACCTGCATAGAGCAGCATATCCATCGTAGTAATAGTCAAAATGCATGCCCCACAAGATCAACCAATGCCTCAGGGTCCCATGCCGTGTCGCGCAGTGGCATGACCATCAGCCCCTCTTTGATCCTTGTCACGGCCTCGCCCGTTTGTACATTAACAAAGGACGTATAGCGCACTGGATTTTGCTGCGCGACAAACCCTGATTTCGCGTAAATAGGCTCATCACCGAAAAGTACACAAAACGCAGCTGGTGACCGTTTTGCGGCTGCTATTGTCTCAGCTAGCAAAGCAGTGGCGATGCCCTTTCTGCGGTGATCTGGATGTGTCGCGACCTCGGCCAATCCAGCGGTTTGCACCAAATGATCGCCCAGTCTAATCGCGCGTAAGGCAAGCGCTATATGACCTAAGATCATGCCGTCTTCACGGTAGATCAGGCGCAGGTGGTGCCGTTGCTGATAATAGCTGCGGCCCCCATAGCTGATCTTGTCAAACGCTGCGGCCAATAGATCAACGATCTGTGCTTCATCGGCGGCGCTGAGCTGCATTTCATGTAGCTGATCAATCTGCATCAGGAAGCGTCAAACTACCATCATCATTAAGTGGCCAAAATGGGTTATAGGCAACCTCCCAGACATGTCCGTCAGGGTCGGCATAATAGCCCGAGTACCCGCCCCAAAACACAGCCTCTGGCGCCTTTAATGCGGTCGCACCGCAGGCCAATGCATGGGCATAAGCCTTGTCGACCTCTGCCTCGGTTGCGAAGTTTTGCGCAAGGCTCATCGCGCCCGTACCAAGGGTGGCATCGGGGCGGCCCTGATCCTCGGCCAGCGGGACAAGCCCGAACAAGCCTAAAACCATGCCGTTAATCTGGAAAAACACAACCGTGTCCGTCTGTTCCGTTTCAACCCAGCCCATGCTGTTATAAAACGCCTTTGATGCGGCGAGATCAGATACGCCAAGGGTAATGAGTGTCACACGTTGTGGGGTCATGGGCTCTCTTTCTGGGTTACGGTTGATACGCCAGCATCCTCGCCAACTTCGATATATTGCGCACGATGCCCAAGCTCTGCAAATAGCTCAGGACCTGTGCCCGTCATCCAAGCCTGCGCGCCAAGCGCTGTAATTTCATCATAAAGCGCGCCGCGGCGCGCGGCGTCAAGATGTGCTGCGACCTCATCCAAGAGCAAGATCGGCGGCGCGCCAATATCCGCAGTGAGCGCGCGACAATTGGCAAGGATCAAACTGATCAGCAGCGCCTTTTGCTCACCTGTTGAACAATCTTTCGCGGCAACGGATTTTTCAATAAACATCGCATCAAGATCAGAGCGATGCGGCCCGATTAATGTGCGCCCGGCTGCCATATCACGCCCGCGATTATCGGCGAATGCCTGGGCCATATCAGCCGCTTGGCTTAGATCCACCTCTGCATGATCGCCATTCACTAACGTGAGCAGTGCCGCTGGAAACCCGCTTTGTGTATGTTCTTGCGCCGCGTTTAGGCGTACAATCGCTTCGCATCTGTTTTGATGGATCTGCGCACCCGCCGCGCTCATTTGTGCCTCGATCGCGATATACCAATGCGGATCGCGCACCATATCCTTGAGCAGACGGTTGCGCTCACGCATCATCTTTTCATAGGTGAGAACAGCCTCGCCGTGGTTGGGAATAAAACTTAGCGTCGCGCGGTCTAAGAACCGCCGCCGCCCTTCGGCCCCCTCAATCCATAGCCTGTCCATCGCTGGAATGAGCCAGAGCATCCGGCCAATCTGGCCTAGCACCAACTGCGGCACGGTTTTGCCGTCCACGCGGACCTGACGCGCGGTCTCTGGCGTGGCCTGGGTTTCAATCTCATGGACCTGCGTGTTGGTTTGCAAAACCCCAGTGACTTTCCAGCCCAATGCCTCGGGCCTGCGGATCAGCGCCTCGCCTGTGGCGCGCCGTAACCCGCGCCCCGGTGAAAACAGCGATACCGCCTCTAACAGATTGGTTTTGCCAGCGCCATTTGCGCCAAAAATCGCAATCGGGCGTTGGTCAACAGAGAGGCTTGCATGCTTATGGCTGCGAAAATGCGACAGTGATACAGCGCTCAGAGCGAGCATATCAAACGCACTCCCCAGTTCTTAGGTTTAAAAATATCCCCGCCGGAGGCGGCAATCGGTTTATACACGCATTGGCATCACAACATAGATCGCCGAGGTGTCATTTCCCTCGCGCATCAATGTTGGATCGCCTGAGGAATTAAACATAAACACCGCGTTCTCACGATCAACCTGGCTTGCGATCTCAAGCAGATATTTGGCGTTAAACCCAATCTCTAACCGCTCATCCCCATACGCCACAGCGAGCTCTTCTTCAGCCGCACCGCTGTCTGGCGCATTCACAGATAAAATCAGGCGATCCTCATCAAGGGCGAGCTTGACAGCACGCGACCGTTCTGAGGACACGGTTGCCACGCGGTCAACCGCCTTGGCAAACTCAGCGGCATCAACCTCAAGCTTGCGGTTGTTGCCTTGTGGGATCACGCGGCTGTAATCAGGGAACGTACCATCGATCACCTTAGAGGTCAGCGTGATACCAGGTGTTGCGAACCGCACCTTTGTCTCTGACACAGAGACGGCGATTTGCATATCATCGTCATCAAGCAGCTTGCGTAGCTCGCCCACAGTTTTGCGGGGCACAATCACGCCTGCCATATCGGCAGCGCCTTCGGGCAGGTCCGCATCAATGCGTGCCAAACGGTGCCCGTCTGTTGCGACACAGCGTAGAACCTTGCCACCATCGGCCTCGGCGACATGCATATAGACGCCGTTCAGATAATAGCGGGTTTCCTCGGTTGAGATCGCGAACTTGGATTTATCAAACAAACGGCGCAATACTGGCGCAGGTGCCGAGAAATTCGCGGCATACTCAGATGAGGCCATCACAGGGAAGTCCTCTTTGGGCAGGGTTGCGAGCGAAAAGTTTGATCGCCCGGCTTCGATAGTTAAGCGCCCAGATGTGCCGTCTTCTGTCAGGGTGACAAGCGCGCCATCAGGTAGCTTGCGCACAATCTCGTTTAATGTGACCGCCGCAACAGTGGTCGCACCCGCCCGTTCAACCTGCGCAGGGGTCTTATCAACCACCTCAATATCGAGATCCGTGGCACGGAAAAGCACATCGCTTCCCTGCGCTTCGATCAGAACATTCGCAAGGATCGGAATGGTATTGCGCCGTTCCACAACTGATTGCGCCTGTGCAACGGCCTTAAGTAGGCTTGCGCGTTCAATACTAAATTTCATACCCCAAACTCCGCAATTATGGGCACTCGCCACTGGGACGTGAAACCTACCTGTTTTTAGGCGAGGCTCAAGTGCTTTGTGAGACTGTCAATGGTTCCGAAGGCGGCGTCAAGCGTTGCTATTCCCGCAATGCACGCCTGAGAAGCTCTAAATCATCGGCGATTTGGCTATCTTTGGCTTTGAGCTCTTCGATTTTACGCACGCCATGCATCACTGTTGTATGGTCACGTCCGCCAAAACGGCGGCCAATCTCAGGCAGCGACCGCTTTGTCATATGCTTGGCCAAATACATAGCGACCTGCCGTGGCCGCGCCAATGTACGCACGCGCTTGGGGCCAATCATATCGGACAAACGGATGTTATAATGCTCAGACACTTTGCGCTGAATTTCCTCGACCGTAACCTTGCGATCTGACGCTTTGAGAATATCAGAAAGACAGTCTTGGGTCAGTTCCAAAGAAATCGTGCGCCCAACAAGTGAGGCAAAAGCAAACAAACGTGTCATCGCGCCTTCAAGCACGCGCACATTGGTCGAGATGCGGTTGGCCAGAAATTCGAGCACCCCGTCATCAAGCACCATTTCAGGATAGAGCTTTGTGAAGGCTGCGACCTTTGACTGTAAGATACCATACCGCAGTTCAAAATCAGTTGGGTGCAGATCAACGACGAGCCCACACTGCAGGCGCGATTTGATCCGCTCTTCAAGGTTTTTGATTTCACCCGGCGCGCGGTCGGCAGAGATAATGATCTGCTTGCCCGCATCTACAAGCGCGTTGAAGGTGTGAAAGAACTCTTCCTGCGTGCTGTCTTTACCGGCAATAAATTGCACGTCATCAACCATCAAGACATCGACA
>CAKMZE010000105.1 GCA_929200295.1 uncultured Alphaproteobacteria bacterium | reverse complement strand
CAGGATAGGTGTAATCGATCTCTTGTTTGTGCCAATCATGGGCATCATCGACGTCATTTATGACAACGTCTTTTCTGCCATTCGTGAAATATGTCCCCTTTTCAACACGTCCATCATTATATTTAACAACAACATATTTGTTGCCATTCGAGTAATACTCCCCCTTTTCTTGGCGACCGTCATCATAATTAGTTTTGACGATCACTGGGGTCTCGTCACCCTTGTCACCCTTTCTCACGCCAATTGTTCTTGTGTCCCAATCGTGTTGATTACCCTTGTCCACAAGTTTCATGGTAAGAGGGAGAGCACCGTCCATCGCTAATGGATATGCATCCAGATCAATGTAATCTCCAAACGCCTTATTAAATAACTTAATATGCTTGGGCTTGTCTGTTTCCACTAAATCCCCAAACGTCACTTGGGTGCCGTCATCATAGGTCACAATCTGCTTGACCAAATCGCCATTCTTTTTGGTAATATCAATCTTTTTTGACCAAATAAACTCGTCTTTTTTATCGCGTGTTACGCTTCTTGGCATTGTATCGTTCCTATTATTTTCGCTTTGACTTGCTGTTCGAAATTATCATTATAAACAAAATTGTAGATCAAAATAAACGGCCATCACAACCATTTATTTCAATAACAAAAAATACAGCGCATTGTGTCTTTTTTGTTATTCAGAAAGTCGGCCCACTGGATTTGAGCGCACCACCTTGGCGTACCATCTCGACCCGTGTGGCCTTGCCTGTTTTATCATCTGTTTCGATGTAAAGACCCGACAGCGTCGCCTCGCCTGCGGCGGGTGTGAACCTGTCTTTGGGCATGCCCGTGATGAAGCGGCGCAAGGGCTCTGTCTTTTCCATGCCGATCACAGAATGATAATCGCCGCACATGCCTGCGTCGCTGAGATATGCGGTGCCGCCGGGCAAGATCATTGCATCCGCCGTGGGGACATGGGTGTGGGTGCCCACAACGATGCTCGCACGGCCATCACAGAAATGACCCATCGCCATTTTTTCTGATGTCGCTTCGCAATGCATATCCACGAGGCTGGCTTGGATTTGCCCGCCCATGGGATATTGGCGCAGCACCCCGTCAAGTGCGGAAAACGGATCATCAAAGGCGCGTTTCATAAACACTTGGCCCAAGGCTTGGGTCACAAGAACCTTGCGCCCTTGGGTGGCCTCAAAAACCCGCGCACCGGCACCGGGTGCAGATTTTGCGTAATTGAGCGGGCGGAGCACCCGTGGCTCAGACGCGATAAAGCCCAGCATGTCCTTTTGATCAAATGCATGATCACCCAGCGTGATGACATCGGCGCCCGCCTCAAGTATGGCGCGGGCATGTGCGGCCGAGAGCCCCATGCCGGATGTCGCGTTTTCTGCATTGACCACAACGAAATCAAGACGCCATTCTTGCCGCAGCTGTGCCAGCTGGGTCTGAATGGCGTTGCGCCCCGAGCGCCCGACCACATCACCTAAAAATAAGATCCTCATATAACGTGTGTTAGGGGCTTACCTTTGCGAGTGCAATGGAATGCAGGTCGCTTATTTGCGCGGCCTCTGCGCCTAAGGCTCGATAATGCCGGCCTCGGTGATAATCAGATCGAGCGGCTGGTCTGTTGGTTCTAATGGCAGATCGCTGGCTTCCTGTGCGGCATAGGCGAAACCAATCGCAAATGTCGGCTTGGCGGCGCGGAGCTGTTCAAGCGTGCGATCATAAAAGCCACCGCCATATCCCAAGCGGCCACCACCCCGATCAAAAGCCACCAAAGGCACGATCACCACCTCGGGCGTGATCCACGCGCCTGATTGCGGGATAGGCGCGCCAAATTCACCTGGGATCATCGTGCAATCAGGTGTCCATGCGCGAAACTTCAGCGGTTGACCCGCGCCAATGATCACAGGCACGCCCACGGGGCCATGGGCCGCCGCCTCTTCCATTGCAGGCGTTGGATCAATCTCGGTGCGCATATTGCAATACCCAGCAAGCGGCACGCCGCGATAGCCTGCAAGAACCGTGCTCAGATACCCGGCCGTTGCCGCATGGGGGGCATGCGCGCCCTTGCGACGGGCAAAGGCCGCCGCGCGCGCCGCCGTTTTCAGAGCCAGTAAATCTGTCATAATAGCCACACCGCCGCTAATCCCAAAAATGCAAAGAAGCCGACAACATCCGTTACCGTTGTCACAAACGCACCAGAAGCGAGGGCCGGATCAATCCCCGCCTTTTCCAAAAGCACAGGCACGCAGACACCTGCCAACCCAGCGATCAAAAGGTTGATCACCATCGCAAGGCCAATCACAAGCCCCAGCAGAGGTGTGTCAAACCAAAGCGCGCCAATTACGCCCATCACCACAGCAAAGATCAAGCCGTTCATCAAGCCTGCAAAGGCTTCGCGCCGGATCACCCGCCACAGGTTCGCCCCTGTCAGATCGCGCGTGGCCAAGGCCCGCACTGCCACCGTCAAAGATTGCGTTCCCGCGTTTCCCCCCATTGAGGCAACAATCGGCATCAGAACGGCCAAGGCTACAAAGCCTGCGATTGTTTCTTCGAAGATGGAAATCACAAGTGAGGCAAAAATAGCCGTGACCAAATTCACCGCTAACCAAGGGAACCGCCTACGCGCCGTCTCAAATACGCGGTCAGACAACGCCCCATCCCCCACACCCGCAAGACGCATCAGGTCTTCTTCGGCTTCTTCTTCGAGAAACGCCATCGCATCATCAATGGTGATGACCCCGGCGACCCGGTCATCATCGTCCACGACAGGTGCGGTGATCATATGGTAATGGTTGATCGCATTCGCGACCTCTTCGACGTCTTGGGTCACATGAAATGTGCGAAAGCTGTCTTCGACGATATCGCGCAAAGGCACATTGCGTTTCGCGCTGAGCACCCGGCCCAATGTGACATAGCCCACAGCCTTCATCCGGGGGTCCACAAGGATAATATGATAGAACTGATCTGGCAGGGCGATATCTGAGCGCAAGAAATCAATTGCATCGCCAACAGACCAATGCGCAGGTGCCCGCACCAATTCGACCTGCATATGCCGCCCTGCGGATTCCTCAGGGTATGCCAGCGCCTGTTGCACAGCGACACGGTCTGTTGCGTCAAGCGCCTCAAGCGCGGCCTCTTGCCGGCCTTCATCGAGATACTCAACAAGATCAACAACATCATCACTATCGAGATCTCTGACGGCCTCGGCGAACTCTTCGGGTGCGAGCGCGCCTATCACCTCTTCGCGCAGGCTCTCATCCAGCTCGGACAGCACATCACCATCAACCCCGCCCTTCCACAGGGCAAGCAGCTTGCGTCGATTTTTAGGGTCGATCAGCTCAATCAGATGGGCAACGTCAGCGGGGTGCAGGGCTGAAAGAAGTCTCTCAAGCGCTGCTACATCTTTGGCCGTGACCGCCAATAGCACTGACCCAACCAGACTATTGGCGATGCCAAATGCGCCGCCTTGCGTCTCTGTCTGTGGTGAAATCAGGTCAGTCATTTTGTGCCTTAAATGCGTGCTCCGCTACAATACCGCAACACGCCCGCACAACAACCACGATTGCGCAATTTACCCCTCTTGAAATGCAGCTTAAAGAGAGATCATGACACAGATACTTCTTTTAGGGCAGACGCTCAGCTTTGCCGGTAACCCACTGACATCAGATTGGGCAGAGGTTGTGCAATTCGACAGCACAGGCGCTGTTTTGATTACAGATGGCACGATCACCGCAATGGGTGCAATGGCGCGGCAGGCCGCAGGCAATGCAGAGGTCATCGATTATGGTGATGCGCTGATCCATGCGGGGTTTGTTGATGCGCATATGCATTACCCACAAACCCGGATCATCGCGAGCTGGGGCAAGCAGCTTATCGACTGGCTCAATACCTATACATTCCCCGAAGAAGCACGGTTTGGTGACAGCACCTATGCTGAGCAGGTTGCCAATGACACGCTTGATCTAGCGCTTGCACATGGCACCACCACGCTTACCAGCTATTGCACGATCCACCCTGAAAGCGTGCACGCCTTCTTTGACGCAGCAGCACAGCGCAACATGGCCGTAGTCGCAGGTAAGACCTGCATGGATCGCAATGCGATCCCAGCCCTACAAGACACCGCGCAAAGTGCCTATGATCAAAGCAAAGCCTTGATCGCCGAGTGGCACGGCAAAGGACGTGCGCGCTACGCGATCACCCCACGGTTTTCGCCGACCTCTTCGCCTGAACAGCTCGCGGCCCTTGGCGCGCTTTGGCACGAACACCCCGATTGTCTGATGCAAACGCATCTGAGCGAGCAACACGCTGAAATTGCTTGGGTCAAAGAGCTGTTTCCAAATGCGCAGGATTATTTGGATACTTATGAGAGCTTTGGCCTATTGGGGGCCAAGGGGATATACGGCCATGCGATCCACCTCGAACCGCGCGAGATTGACATGCTCGCCGAAGCGGGTGCCGCCGTTGTGCATTGCCCAACATCCAACACGTTTATTGGATCAGGTCTGTTTGATCTGATGGGCCTCGCCCGCGCTGGTGTCGCGACGGGGCTGGCCACGGACACAGGCGGTGGGTCATCTTTTTCCATGCTGCGCACCATGGCCGCGGCGTATGAGGTCGGGCAATTGCGCGGCATTGCATTGCACCCGGCGCAACTGATGTGGTTGGCCACCGCTGGATCAGCGCGCGCATTACATATGCAAGACCGCATTGGCAATCTTACACCCGGTGCTGATGCCGATATCACCGTGCTTGATCTGGCCTCAACCCCCGCAATCGCGCAGCGCACTGCGCGGGCCGAGGATATTTGGCAGGCCCTTTTTCCCACCCTGATGATGGGCGATGACCGCGCGATCAAAGACGTCTGGGTCTCAGGACAACGCATGCTGCCCTGAGCATTTGGGCCTAACAGGGCAATGCAAAAACAAGCACCCATGTGTCATTGACCCGACCAATACCATAATTGGCATAATCCGAATTTAAGAGATTTGCACGATGGCCCGGAGAATCCATCCATGCCTGAAGCACTTCAGCGACAGATGTTTGCCCCTGTGCCACGTTCTCTCCGATGCCGCATTGCGTGACCCCAGCTAACCGCGCACGATCCTGTGCATTCCGGCCCCGCAGATCACGATGCGCAAGATAATTATTCTCGACCATATCAAACGCATGCGCATAAGCGAGCTGATCCAGACCAGCGTTTGAGATCAGCGGGCCTAAGCCCTTTTCAGCGCGCAAATTCGCATAAGCTTGGTCAAACTGGGCCATCGCAGGTGGGGTTTGTGGCAACGCCTTCACCACAGTTATGGATGTCGTTCCCATTGGGATTGGAACAACAACAGGAACACAGCCCATCATCGAAACCATCAACATCGTGCTCGCAATAAACTTTAAGCGCATTTCCTATCTCCCTTTGACAAAGATTATCGTTAGGTCATTAAGTTTTGAACCAAGCGGTTCTGATGTTTTATCAAAGCCGCCACATCACATGTCTGCATTTGCCCATCTGACACAATACAGCGCCCTTCCACAAAGACATCCCGCGGTTTTTGTGGGCCCGCAAGGACAAGCGCCGCCGGATCCCAGCTGCCTGCGCTTTCTATACTTGAGACATCCCAGATCGCCAGATCAGCGCGCATGCCCACGGCGATCTGACCACAATCATGACGCCCCAACACCTGTGCACCGCCACGGGTCGCGATCTCGAGCGCTTCGCGTGCGCTCATCGCATCCGCCCCGTTTGCGACGCGCTGTAAGAGCATCGTTTGACGCGCCTCTGCCATCAGATTGCCAATGTCATTACTGGCAGAACCATCGACACCCAACCCTACGTTCACCCCTGCATCTCGCATCGCACGCACGGGTGCAATCCCAGATCCCAACCGACAGTTTGAACACGGACAATGGGCTACACCTGTCCCGCTTTTCGTAAAGAGATCGATTTCTTGCGCATCTAATTTAACGCAATGCGCATGCCAAACGTCATCACCCACCCAACCAAGATCTTCTGCGTATTGCCCCGGGCGGCACCCAAAGGTTTCAAGCGAATAAGCGATATCCTCGTCATTTTCAGCCAGATGCGTATGGAGCATCACACCCTTATCACGTGCCAAAACGGCTGCATCCCGCATCAGATCCCGGCTCACCGAAAAGGGCGAGCATGGCGCGACACCGACACGCACCATTGCACCGGGACGGGGATCGTGGTGCGCATCAATTACGCGTATGCAATCCGCGAGAATATCTGCTTCTTTTTCAACAAGATGATCTGGCGGCAACCCGCCACTGCTTTCGCCAATGCTCATCGCGCCGCGTGTGGGGTGGAACCGCATACCAATATCTACGGCCGCCGCGATCGTATCATCAAGCCGCGCGCCGTTGGGATAGAGATAAAGATGATCGGACGTCAACGTGCAGCCAGATAAGGCAAGCTCGACCAGCCCAACCTGCGCAGAGATATACATCTCTTCGGGGCCGAACCGCGACCATATGGGATAGAGCGTTTGCAGCCAGCCAAACAGCAATGCATCCTGCCCACCGGGCACTGCACGCGTCAGGCTCTGATATAAATGATGGTGTGTATTCACCAGGCCAGGTGTGATAACACAGCCCTCAGCCTGCACATGGCTTGCATCAGGCGCATCAAGCCCCTCACCAACCGCCACGATCACGCCATCAGCGATCAAGATATCGCAATTGGACAGCTCTGCACGGTTATCATCCATCGTGAGCAGCAGGTCAGCATTGCGGATCAGCGTTTTAGCCACCGATGTTCTCCTGCAAAATGGTCAGAGCCTGCGTATGTAATTCGCGGCTTGCAGCGGCCAAGATACGGCCACCAGTGTGTGCCGGTCCCCCGTCCCAGTTTGTCACCACGCCGCCCGCCGCTTGAATAACCGCGATGGGCGCATGAATATCATAAGGCTGTAGCCCCGCCTCAATCACCAAATCAACATGACCTGCCGCCAATAGCGCATAACCATAACAATCCATCCCGTAGCGCGTTAATTTGACGTCGCGCGCCACTGCGTGAAAGGCTTTGGCCTCATCCACTGTGCCCACTTCGGGAAAGGTGCTGAGCAAAAGTGCGTCTTTCAGCGCGCCCGTCTTGCGCACTTGTAGCTGAGCCGCACCATGCGGCCCCGTCATTTGTGACTGGCCAAACCCACCGATAAAACGCTCCCCAATATATGGCTGATCGATGATGCCAAATAAAGGGCCGCTCAGATCAGATACAGCGATCAGCACACCCCATGTGGGTGTGCCCGCCACGAACCCACGGGTGCCATCAATCGGGTCAAGCACCCATGTCAGACCTGTTGTCCCCTGCTTTGTGGCAAACTCTTCGCCTAAAATGCTGTCGTCAGGGCGTTCGCGTGCCAGAATATCGCGCATCGCTTTTTCAGCGGCACGGTCAGCCTGCGTCACAGGATCAAAATCTGATGGGGAAGATGATTTATCATCAGTCAGCAAAGAGGGTGATCGAAACACACGCAAGGTTTCAATGCGCGCCGCATCGGCCAAAAGATGCGCCACCCTTATCAGGTCGCTTTGCAAGGTTTCATCGTCTTTGGATAGCATCACACGCCCCTTTTGCTGCGTACCAGCGGTAACGCGCACCAAGGGGCGTGGTCAAGAATGGTTTATGCAGCTTCGCTCAAAACCCGTGCCAGATCAAACAAGCGGCGACGCTGGTTCTCTGGGATCGCATAATATGAACGCAAAAGCTCAAGCGCTTCTTTGTCAGTGAGGATATCACCAGGCAAATCAGACGATGGCGCTTCTTTATCTTGATCCGCATCAAGTCCGAGAAAGAAGAATGACACAGGCACATCAAGCACAGCGGCGATGTCCCAAAGACGCGATGCGCTGACACGGTTCATCCCGGTTTCATACTTTTGTATCTGCTGAAATTTAATACCGACTTTTTCCGCAAGTTGCTGCTGTGTTGTCCCATTCATCCAGCGTCTATGACGGATACGCTTTCCTACATGCACATCTACAGGGTGGCTCATATGTCTTTCCTTTTTCTTTGTATGGCCAACTCCCTCAAGGTTGAGGCGGTGCCTTGAAGTTAACACAAAAGGGGAATCTCACCACCTTTCAGTTCCTTATGCTATCTTTCCCCTCTAACACGCAACGGTTGCAGTCTCGCAAGCTAACTTTAAGATAGGGTACAGTGCATAACTTCTCCAATTAGTTTAATTTTTATTAATTGCAATGCCCTACCTCTCCTCTCTTATTCTTTGTATTCTGCGTCAAAATCTTATGCTCAAAAGTGGAAAACATGCATGCGCGCATTCCAAGTTTCAGACTTTCACATCGCACCGGAACTCACCGATACTGACATTCCTATACCGAAAGAAGGCGAAATATTGGTTAATATTTCTGCGTGCGGATTGAATTTTGCTGACCTGCTGATGGCAAAAGGCACCTACCAAGATACACCGCGCACGCCCTTTGCCCTCGGTATGGAAGTGTGCGGCACAGTCGCTGCACATGGAAAGGGTGTAACACACCCCGCCATCGGCACACGTATCGCGGTTTTTGGTGGCCACGGCGGGCTGGCAGAATATGGCGCCTTCCCAGCACAGCATTGCCGGCCGATCCCAGACAAAATGCCCGCAGGGGTTGCGGCGGGCTTCATCGCGGCCTATGGCACCTCGCATTTAGCGCTAACACACCGTGCAAACATTCAACCAGGCGAAACTTTGCTAGTATTAGGGGCCGCAGGCGGGGTCGGCTT
Source organism: uncultured Alphaproteobacteria bacterium (assembly GCA_929200295.1). Lineage (GTDB taxonomy): Bacteria > Pseudomonadota > Alphaproteobacteria > Rhodobacterales > Rhodobacteraceae > Yoonia. Next base: position 566 of record CAKMZE010000105.1, on the reverse strand, counting down.
AACCGCCGTTGAAATCGGCAAAACACTCGGCGCGCGGGTGATCGCAGTGGCGCGCGGCGCCGATAAATTGGCCATCGCGAGAGCTGCGGGTGCAGACCATCTCATCGACAGTGACACTGATGATATCAAAGCTCAGGTCAAAGCTTTGGGAGGTGCAGACGTCGTCTATGACCCTATCGGTGGTGATCTTTTCACCGCCGCCTTTGGCGCGCGTAACCGCGCAGCGCGGATTCTGGTCATTGGGTTCGCCAGCGGTGATTTCCCCAAAATCCCAGCAAACATCGCGCTTGTGAAAAACATATCCATCATTGGGTTTTATTGGGGCGGATATTTATCGCTCGCTCCCGATATTTTAAATCACAGCCTAGATGCGCTTTTTGATCTTTATCGTGCAGGCCGGCTGAAACCCCATATCAGCCACACCCTCCCCCTTGAACAGACCAGCGACGCGCTTGAGCTTCTACGCACACGCCGCTCAACCGGCAAAGTCGTAGTCACGATGTAGAACGCCCCATTCTTAGGTTTAGAAATATCCCGGGGGTCTGGGGGCTGGCCCCCAGGGGTGG
>CAKMZE010000104.1:7327-9346 GCA_929200295.1 uncultured Alphaproteobacteria bacterium | reverse complement strand
TAACCGCTGAAGGCATCTAAGCGGGAAGCCCCCCTCAAAACAAGGTATCCCTGAGAGCCGAGGTAGACCACCTCGTCGATAGGCCAGAGATGTAAGCGTAGTGATACGTTCAGTTGACTGGTACTAATGGTCCGATAGGCTTGATTTGATCCAGTAATAATAAGATTTACTGGTAAAATCATGATACATACACAACCCATACAGTCGTACGCGACTTGGAACTCTGATGACCTTTATTTGGTGTGGTGATAATAGCGCGAGCAAAACACCCGATCCCATCCCGAACTCGGCAGTTAAGTGCCGCTGCGCTGATGGTACTGCGTCTTAAGGCGTGGGAGAGTAAGTCATTGCCACACCTAATAAAGGCCATCAGATGTGTCTCTCTTTCGATGTTATGCGCATACCCTTAGCAGATTACCTACTTGCTAAGAATTTGGCGCGGGATGGAGCAGCCCGGTAGCTCGTCAGGCTCATAACCTGAAGGTCGTAGGTTCAAATCCTACTCCCGCAACCAAATTTAAAAATTAGTACATCACTGTGAAATTGTTCACTTTTTATGGGGTTCTTTATCGGGTGCCTAGTTCACATAATAGATATGCCTAGAAGGGTTACAAATTACTGTTAAACTGTTTAGTGCACCCCCTGAGGTTGTTTGAAGCGTACTTATGCCACAATTGATATGAAAAGAATTGCAAAAATCGACTCAAGCTTTAGGAAAGCAGCGGGTTTTTTTCAGGGATCCCAAGTTTCACATTTGCCTTTATTTATATAAGCGCCATCCCAATATTTGCATTTACCTTTTGGATGTTGCCTAACAGTTTTTACCATTCAACCGTACAGTATGAAGCAACTTTGGACAAAGACGCCGACATAGTGCTTCGAAGACTGTATCGTGAAATCATGCAAACATTTGAAGAATATCATGGTGGATACAGCGCCAGCCATAATGATTGGGTGGTTCATATGTCAACATCTCACCTTCACAGTCTTGAAATTGAGGAAAGTTCGATAAAGTTTAAGATGCGCGTCGAATACTGGGGCATAGGATCGCAAAACGAAGGAGTGCAACAGGTTTTGAATGTACTTATTACGCTCCCTGACACTCCATTCTTTAGTATGCTGGACACAAATACAAACGAATGGACTTACTACAAATCTCCTGAAATAGAGAATGTCCGGCAGCTTCCGATCGATGCGAAGTTTCTATTCCCTTATAATCACGGTGATGAGGGAATAGATTGGACAAAGCCCATACTGCTTCCGATTTCAACGCAGTTAAATGATCAAATAATAGCATTTTCATTAACCTCAAAGGGGTTCCCTACTCAATCAAGCGGATCATACGCGCGGATGATGTATTTTAGCGCCGTGACGATCACAACGCTGGGATATGGAGACATCGTTCCTATAACAACGTGGGCGAGATTGATAGTTGCACTGGAAAGTGTTCTTGGCATTGTGCTAATCGGGTTGTTCTTAAATTCACTAGCACGAGAAAGCAGGAAAAATTGAGCGTTATGCAGCGGTAAATTAGCGCAGTTTTACGGCAATTTGTGTTGCACAGCGATCCGACTCTCTCTATACGGCCTTTATCCAGCAGGGTGCGCTTTTGCGTGCTCTTTTACGTTGGACCAAAAGATGCGACGAGGGTGCCGGATGAGCCGCTATCCTCCTCTCCTATCTAAACCCGATAGTTAGGTCGTAATATGACCTACTAAGAAAGGGTGATGCAAATGGCAGCTCAAAGCCAAAACATCCGTATCCGCCTAAAGGCGTTTGATTACCGGGTGCTTGATGCAAGCACACAGGAAATCGTCAGCACAGCAAAACGTACAGGGGCGTCCGTTCGCGGCCCGATCCCGCTTCCTAATAAAATTGAGAAGTTTACCGTTCTGCGTGGGCCACACATTGATAAGAAATCACGTGATCAGTTTGAAATCCGCACACACAAGCGGCTTTTGGACATTGTTGATCCGACACCACAGACAGTTGACGCGCTGATGAAGCTCGACCTGGCCG
>CAKMZE010000104.1:4991-7317 GCA_929200295.1 uncultured Alphaproteobacteria bacterium | reverse complement strand
GGCCGCTGGTGTTGATGTTGAAATCAAACTGCAAGCGTAAGGGGGGCAAATCATTATGTTGCGTTCCGGTATTATCGCAAAAAAATTGGGGATGACCCGTCTGTTCATGGACGATGGCAAGCAAGTGCCTGTCACTGTTCTTTCACTCGAAAACCTCCAGGTTGTTGCACAGCGCACTGTTGAAAAGGACGGCTATGTCGCTGTTCAGCTCGGTGCAGGTGCTGCAAAAGTAAAGCGCGTTTCTAAAGCGATGCGCGGTCACTTTGCTGCGGCGAAGGTTGAGCCAAAGCGTAAAGTGGCTGAGTTCCGCGTCGCCCCAGAGAACATGATCGATGTTGGCGAAGAAATCGCGGCAAGCCATTATTTCGAAGGTCAGTACGTTGACGTTGCTGGCACGTCGATTGGTAAAGGCTTTGCTGGTGCGATGAAGCGCCACAACTTTGGTGGTCTTCGTGCGACGCACGGTGTGTCGATTTCACACCGTTCGCATGGTTCGACTGGCCAGTGTCAGGATCCCGGCCGCGTTTTCAAAGGTAAGAAAATGGCCGGTCACATGGGTGCTGCCCGTGTCACAACGCAGAACCTTCAGGTCGTGCGCACAGATGTTGACCGTGGCTTGATCATGGTCAAAGGCGCTGTGCCCGGATCCAAAGGTGGCTGGGTAACGGTCAAAGATGCTGTCAAAAAGGCAACATCTGAGAACACGGTTTACCCCGCAGGTCTGAAATCTGCTGCTGCACCTGCAGCGGCTGCTGAAGTGGAGGCCGAAAACAATGAAGGCTGATGCAATCAAACTGGATGGCAAGGCAGCAGGCTCTGTTGACCTGAGCGATGCGATTTTTGGCCTTGAGCCACGCGTCGACATTCTGCACCGTGTTGTGCGCTGGCAGCGTGCCGCAAAACAGCAGGGGACACACTCGACCTTGGGTCGCTCTGAGGTGTCGTACTCGACCAAGAAGATCTATCGCCAAAAGGGCACAGGTGGCGCACGTCACGGCTCTCGCGGTGCACCGATCTTTCGATCAGGTGGTATCTACAAGGGCCCAACACCCCGCAGCCACGCACATAAGCTCACAAAGAAGTTCCGCAAATTGGGGCTGATGCATGCGCTTTCTGCGAAGAAAGCCGCAGGTGAACTGGTCGTGATCGATAGCATCGATGTGAAAGACGCGAAAACATCCGCAGTGGCCAAGCAAGTTGGCGCATTGGGTTGGAAGCGTGCGTTGATCATTGATGGGGCCGAGGTGAATGCAGATTTCGCCCGCGCCGCTAGCAACATCTCAACTTTGAACATTCTGCCGTCTCAGGGCGCGAACGTGTATGACATTCTCAAGTCTGACACGCTGGTCCTGACAAAGGCGGGTCTTGAAGCATTGGAGGCTCGTTTGTCATGAGCGCGAAAGCAGAACATTACGATGTGATCCGCAAGCCGATCATCACCGAGAAAGCAACTGTCGCGTCAGAGAACAACGCGGTTGTGTTCGAAGTGGCGATTGACGCGAATAAACCAATGATCAAAGAGGCTGTTGAAGCACTCTTTGGTGTAAAGGTCAAAGCGGTCAACACCACGATTACCAAAGGTAAGGTCAAACGTTTCCGCGGGAGCCTCGGCACCCGTAAGGATGTGAAAAAGGCCTATGTGACCTTGGTAGAAGGCAACACAATTGACGTGAGCACAGGTCTGTAAACAGACCCGCTCAATCGTTTTCAGAAAGGCCCTCGCAGATGCGGGGGCCTTTTGCGTTATGCAACGATTTGCTATTCTTGGCGTCTTTCAACTTCGCCACAACGCACACGACAGCCGGGCGCGCGGCGGACCGAGGGGTGACGCAACTAGGTTTGAACGGTGTGCTTTATCCCAGCAAAGCACATCTTCCATGCGAGCGTCACGCACGGATGGCAACGGCGTCGCCCCGTGGGGGCGGTCCGCCGCTCGCCCGGCGCCTTCGGCTTGATTCCGGGCGGGGCGTTCCGCTAGGCCTTAGTCACACTTTTGGGGAACTCGCCTATAATTGATTAGATTGGTCGCATGAAAGGAATTTTCTGGGAAGGCTCTAATCAGGTTGATCAACTGTCGAAGCCTAATCTACCAAAGCAGATTTCGAAACAAGCAGGGCATAAGGATTACGGGATGGATGATGAGATTACGTTCTAACCCCTCTTGCCACACCCCACCCATCCCCCTATACACCACCCATCGTAAACCCCGGGATTCGTCTCGGGGTGTTTTGCGTGTACTTCATCGGGCACCTACGGGGGCCTATACCACATAGGGGACACACATGGCCCCGCCAAGCAAACGGAAGAAGCTAACATGGCACTCAAG
>CAKMZE010000104.1:0-4981 GCA_929200295.1 uncultured Alphaproteobacteria bacterium | reverse complement strand
CCAGCGTGGGCTGGTGCTGATCGACCGTTCGGAGCTTTGGAAAGGACGTCCTGTCAAATCCCTCACTCAGGGTTTGACGAAATCGGGCGGTCGGAACAATACCGGACGGATCACTATGCGTCGTATTGGTGGGGGCGCAAAACGTCTCTACCGGATCGTTGATTTCAAGCGCAACAAAATGGACATGTCCGCAGTTGTTGCACGGATCGAATATGACCCGAACCGCACCGCCTTTATCGCGCTGATCCAGTACGAAGACGGCACACAGAATTACATCCTTGCCCCGCAGCGTTTGGCTGTTGGCGATAAGGTGATCGCCGCTGCAAAAGCGGATATCAAACCCGGGAACGCGATGCCATTCTCTGGCATGCCCATCGGTACTATCATTCACAATATTGAGCTCAAGCCAGGCAAAGGCGGCCAGATCGCCCGTGCAGCTGGCACATATGCACAGTTTGTGGGTCGTGATGGTGGCTACGCGCAGATCCGTCTTAGCTCTGGTGAGCTGCGCCTCGTGCGTCAGGAATGCATGGCCACGATTGGCGCTGTGTCAAACGCAGACCATTCCAACCAGAACTTTGGTAAAGCCGGCCGCATGCGCCACAAGGGTATCCGCCCTTCTGTCCGTGGTGTCGCGATGAACCCGATCGATCACCCGCACGGTGGTGGTGAAGGCCGCACATCAGGTGGTCGTACACCTGTGACCCCATGGGGTAAGGATACCAAAGGTAAGCGTACCCGTAACAAGAACAAAGCGTCGCAGCGTCTGATTATCCGGTCGCGTCACGCCAAGAAGAAGGGCCGTTAAGTCATGGCACGTTCCGTCTGGAAAGGTCCGTTCGTCGATAGCTATGTGCTGAAAAAAGCCGAAGCATCACGTGAAAGCGGCCGCAATGAGGTGATCAAGATCTGGTCACGTCGCTCAACCATTTTGCCTCAGTTCGTTGGTCTCACCTTTGGTGTGTACAATGGCAAGAAGCATATTCCCGTCAACATTTCAGAAGACATGATCGGTCAAAAGTTTGGTGAGTATTCACCAACCCGCACCTATTATGGCCATGCTGCTGATAAAAAAGCGAAGCGGAAGTAAGCCATGAGCAAGGATAAAAATCCCCGCCGCGTGGCCGACAATGAAGCACGTGCAAAGCTGCGCATGCTTCGGACGAGCCCGCAAAAACTGAACCTCGTTGCTGGTCTAATCCGTGGCAAGAAAGTCGAAAAGGCATTGACCGATCTGACTTTCAGCAAAAAGCGGATCTCGGATGATGTGAAGAAATGTCTTCAATCCGCTATCGCCAACGCAGAAAACAACCACAACCTTGATGTTGATGAGCTCGTCGTGGCTGAGGCTTACGTAGGTAAGAACCTCATCATGAAGCGCGGTCGCCCGCGGGCCCGTGGTCGCTTTGGTAAGATCATCAAGCCGTTCTCGGAAATCACCATCGTGGTACGTCAAGTTGAGGAGCAAGCATAATGGGTAACAAAGTAAACCCGATCGGTATGCGTCTTCAGGTCAACCGCACCTGGGATAGCCGCTGGTATGCAGATACCAAAGACTATGGCGATCTGCTGTTAGAAGACCTGAAGATCAAAGCGTTCATCAAGAAAGAATGCGCACAATCTGGCATTAGCCGTGTGATCATCGAACGCCCGCATAAAAAATGCCGGGTAACGATCCATGCAGCCCGCCCAGGTGTGATCATCGGTAAAAAAGGTGCTGATATCGAAGGTCTGCGTCAGAAACTGGCACGGCTGACATCATCAGAGCTGCATCTCAACATCGTTGAAGTGCGTAAGCCTGAGCTGGACGCGATGTTGGTCGCCGAAGGTATTGGCCAACAGCTTGAGCGTCGTGTGTCATTCCGCCGTGCAATGAAACGTGCTGTGCAAAACTCTATGCGTATGGGCGCACTCGGGATCCGGGTGAACCTCGCAGGGCGTTTGGGCGGTGCTGAAATCGCGCGGACAGAGTGGTATCGTGAGGGCCGCGTGCCTTTGCATACGCTGCGCGCCGACATCGACTACGCGCTTTATGAAGCGATGACACCTTATGGGATCATCGGGATCAAGGTCTGGATCTTCAAAGGTGAGATCATGGAGCACGATCCGCAAGCGCGCGACCGTAAATCAACCGAGCTGCAAGAGGGCGCTGTCCCTCGCGGCCCACGTCGCTAAGGAGACCTGAACAATGCTTCAGCCAAAGCGTACAAAACACCGGAAACTCCACAAGGGCCGCATCAGAGGTGAGGCCAAGGGTGGATCAGATATGAACTTTGGGTCCTTTGGACTTAAGGCGATTGAACCAGAGCGGATCACCGCGCGCCAGATCGAAGCGGCGCGTCGGGCCATGACGCGTCACATGAAACGTCAAGGCCGGGTCTGGATCCGTATCTTCCCAGACACCCCCGTGACGTCAAAACCCGTCGAGGTCCGTATGGGTAAAGGTAAAGGCTCAATCGATTTTTGGGCATGCAAGGTCAAACCAGGCCGTGTGATGTTCGAAATTGATGGGGTATCAGAGCCAATCGCACGCGAGGCTCTGCGCCTTGCTGCGATGAAGCTACCAATCAAACCGCGCACAATTGGGGGCGAAGACTGGTAAATATCTGTAGGGTGGGCAATCTGCCCACCGATCTGAAACAAAAAGCCGCCGTTGATATATCAACGGCGGCTTTTTTTATATGCATCGAAACGGTTCATCTTAGCCACGTCGCTTACAAAATAAGGTAGGTGACGATTGCACAGCGCCACGCAGAAATGCGAAAAGCAGGCAACATTGTATTTAGGATCAATAATGCACCCCTTACCCCCAGCTAGACAGGGACAAGTGATTGGCCTCTTGGGCGGATCGTTTGATCCTGCGCACCCCGGGCATGTGCATATTACCAAAACAGCGCTCACCCGCTTTGGGATTGATCATATCTGGTGGCTTGTTAGCCCCGGTAACCCGCTCAAAGACACAGGCCCCGCCCCGCTTGATACCCGCTTAGACGCAGCGCGCCACATTATGCAGCACCCAAAGGTAACGGTCACAGACCTCGAGACGCATCTTGGCACGCGCTATACCGCGCAAACCCTGCGCAAATTACAAGCGCGTTATCGGGGCGTCAGATTTATCTGGCTCATGGGCGCCGATAACATGGTTCAGTTTCATCACTGGCAGGATTGGCGCTGGATCGTCGAAAATGTGGCCATCGGTGTGATCGCGCGCCCAAATGAGCGGATCGCAGCGCGGCTTTCCATGGCTGCGCACTGTTATCGCGGCGCGCGCCTTCGTGGGCGATCTGCCGTACTTCTCGCGCGCAGGCCTGCCCCAGCGTGGTGCTTTATTAATGCGCCAATGATGCCCCACTCTTCAACAGAAATCCGCGCACGCGGGGACTGGTGATTGCATGATGATGCGCATTGGGTAAGTTGCAGTTATGACCCTTAAACTTACCCGCCGTGGCTTTCTTTCGACGTCGCTCACCTGTCTTGCAACCCCTGTAATTGCACAGGCCCCGCTGACATCATTGCGCCCCTTCGGACGTCCCGGCGCGCAAGTGCCCGGCCCTCCTGTTGCGCCAGATCAAATGATCACAGAGGCCGGATTAAACGGCACTGTTGGGTTTGCTGTTGCCGATATCAACACGGGCGAGGGTCTTGCAGCGGGCCATGAGACAGTGCCGCTTCCCCCCGCAAGCGTGGCCAAAGCCGTGACAGCCCTTTATGCGCTCGATGCATTAGGTGCGGATTTTCAATATAAGACACGGCTATTGGCCAGTGGCCCCATCGTTGATGGTGTCCTCAATGGGCATTTGGTCCTCGCAGGGGCGGGCAACCCAAATCTACTAACCGATGATCTGGTGGCACTTGTTGCTACGATGCAAAACGCAGGGCTGCGCGCGGTCACAGGTGGATTTTACGTCTGGGGCGGTGCGCTGCCCTATATCGATGAAATCGATGACACACAGCTTGATCACTTGGGCTATAACCCGTCGGTGTCCGGGTTGAACCTCAATTATAACCGTGTGCACTTTGAATGGCGCAGGGCAAATGGGGCGTATAATCTCAGCTTAGATGCGCGCAGTGAAACCCAGCGCCCTATCGTCTATACCAGCCGTATGCGTCTCGTTGATCGGCGTCTCCCGGTATATACCTATGAAAAACGCGACCGGGTTGATGAATGGACTGTTGCACGTTCCGCACTGGGCAATGCCGGGTCGCGTTGGCTGCCAGTGCGCAACCCAAGGCTCTATGCGGGGGATGTGTTTCAAACCCTTGCACGTGCAAAAGGCGTGGCATTGGCAAACCCGCAGGTGATTTTATCGCTCCCTGATGATGCAACGGACATCGCAGCAATTCAAAGCATCCCTCTGGCTGTGATGATGCGGGATATGTTGAAGTATTCAACAAATATCACAGCGGAAGCCGCAGGTTTATTGGCAACCACACAACATAGCGGCGATATCCGGGGCCTGCGCACCTCTGCGCTCACAATGAGCCGCTGGGTCAATCAAAGAGCAGGCGTTGTGACATCATTCGCCGACCACTCTGGTCTCAGCGATCAATCGGCGGTGTCAGCGGGTGATATGGTGCGCCTGCTTGGCACAACAGGAACACCACAGATTTTACGACCCCTGATGAAAAATATCCCCTTCACCGATGCCAACAGACGACCCATACCGGGCTTTCCTGCTGAGGTGCGCGCCAAAACCGGCACCCTTAATTTCGTCACGACACTCGCAGGATATCTACGCACACAAAGCGGACGCGATTTGTCATTCGCGATTTTTGCGGCTGATCTGGACGCACGCGCTATCGGAAAACAAAGCCCGGATGAGCAACCGCGTGGTGCCGCTGCGTGGAATAAGCGCGCCAGACGTTTGCAGCAACGTTTGCTACAGCATTGGGCAGAGGCCTATGACCAACCTGCGTAACGCTCTCATTCTTAGGTTTAGAAATATCCCGGGGGTCTGGGGGCTGGCCCCCAGTGGTGTCG
>CAKMZE010000103.1:335-9492 GCA_929200295.1 uncultured Alphaproteobacteria bacterium | reverse complement strand
CATCCCCTCGCCTTCTAAAAAGCCAATGGCGATCATATGTTTCTCGATCACGCCGCCAATCGCAGCGAGGATTGATGGCACATATTTGCCTTGCATCCATGCCCCGCCACGTGGATCAAACACAGCCTTGAGCTCTTCGACAACAAAGGACACATCACCGCCCCGCCGGAACACCGCTGATATCATCCGGGTGAGCGCAACCGTCCACGCGAAATGTTCCATATTCTTTGAGTTGATAAACACCTCAAAGGGTCTACGGTGGCCTGCCACGATAAGATCATTCACAGTGATATAGATCGCATGTTCTGAATCTGGCCATTTAAGTTTATACGTCGCACCATCGAGCTCTTGCGGGCGGTCAAGCGGCTCGGACATATAGATCACCTCGCCTGCATGATCCGGTCTTCCACCGCTGGCTGGGGTTTTCTCGCTTAACTGCAATGGCGGTGTGTCTTCTGACACCGAAAGCACAGAGCCCGTCACATCATTGGGCCGGTATGTGGTGCAGCCTTTGCAGCCCTGATCCCATGCGGCCATATACACATCTTTGAAATCATCAAAGCTGATGTCTTCTGGGCAATTGATCGTCTTAGAAATACTGCTGTCGATCCATGGTTGGGCCGCGGCTTGCATACGCACATGATCAAGCGGTGCCAATGTTTGTGCATTCACAAAATAATCAGGCAAAGGCGCATCGCCTTTGAGATCACGCCACATCTGTACGGCATAATCAACCACTTCTTCCTCGGTGCGTGTGCCGTCCTTTTGCAGGACTTTGCGTGTATATGCATAGGCAAAGACCGGCTCGATCCCGCTTGAGACATTGCCCGCATAAAGGCTGATCGTCCCCGTGGGCGCGATCGATGTCAAAAGCGCATTGCGGATGCCATGCCGGCGAATAGCATCGCACACATCGGCATCCATGTTTTGCATATTACCCGAGGCAAGGAATTGTTCTGCATCAAAGAGCGGAAACGCCCCCTTTTCTTTGGCAAGCTCAACCGAAGCCAAGTACGCCGCGCGCGCAATCGCATGCATCCATGCCTTTGTTTGTTCTGCGGCTTTCCCAGATCCATAGCGCAGTTTCAGCATCAAGAGCGCATCCGCAAGGCCTGTCACGCCGAGACCGATGCGGCGCTTTGCGCGGGCCTCGGCCTGCTGTTCTGGCAATGGGAAGCGTGAGGTATCAATCACATTATCCATCATCCGTACCGCTGTCGCGACCAAAGCGCGCAACGCAACTGGATCAAGATTTGCGTCATCCTCAAAAGGATTTGTGACAAGTTTAGCGAGATTGATAGACCCCAGTAAACACGCCCCATAAGGCGGCAAAGGCTGTTCGCCGCATGGGTTTGTCGCCGCGATCGTTTCACAATAATTCAGGTTATTGGCTTGGTTGATCCGGTCAATAAAGATGACGCCGGGCTCTGCATAATCGTAGGTGGATTGCATAATCGCATCCCACAACGCGCGGGCCTGTAAGCTGCGATAGGTTTTCCCCTCGAATACCAAATCCCATTGCGCATCCGATTTCACAGCCTCCATAAAGGGATCTGTGATCAGGACAGACATATTAAACATACGCAGCCGCGCTGGGTCAGATTTGGCGGTGATGAAATCTTCAACATCCGGGTGATCGCAGCGCATCGTGGCCATCATCGCCCCACGCCGCGAGCCTGCGGACATGATCGTGCGGCACATGGCATCCCACACATCCATAAACGACAATGGGCCAGAAGCATCGGCTGCCACACCTTTGACCGCAGCACCTTTGGGGCGGATCGTGCTGAAATCATAGCCGATCCCGCCACCCTGTTGCATAGTCAGTGCGGCCTCTTTGAGCATATCAAAGATCCCACCGATGTTGTCAGGCACGGTGCCCATCACAAAACAGTTAAAGAGCGTCACCGCACGCGCTGTCCCCGCACCCGCGGTAATACGCCCTGCAGGCAAGAATTTAAAATCTGAAAGCGCGTCATGAAACGTGGCCTCCCATTTTTGGGGGTCGTCTTCTGGCACAGCAAGAGCACCCGCGATCCGCTGCCATGTATCTAAGACCGTTTCATCAAGCGGCGTGCCGTCTTCCGCCTTGAAACGGTATTTCATATCCCAAATTTGTTCAGCAATAGGGGCAGAAAAAGAAGACATCAGCAAGTTTCCCGGTCTTTTTGTGGTCAAGCAAAGCGCACGGCCAAAGCAATACGCACACTATATTTAGCATGCACACGGCTCGCAATGCCAATATGTGCCAATTTTTCGCAGTGATGCCCTTGCGACACGACCAAAAAACTGACAGATATTATGTATGACAGATACAGTACATCTTCTCAAGCTTTCCGTCGGCACCGAAGACATCGAAGGCCTGCGCGCTTGGCAATCCCAAAAGATCGCACAAGCGCCTGATGGTGCCCCGCAGCATGTCACCCGCATGTGGCCCAAGCGCAGTGCTGAGGTCCTGAATGGCGGAAGCATTTTTTGGGTGATCAAAGGCGTAATTTTATGCCGCCAAAAGATTATCCGCCTTGATGAACGCATCGGGGCCGACGGTATTCGACGCTGTGCGATTGTATCTGACCCAGAGCTGATCCGCGTTGCGGCAACGCCAAAACGTGCGTTTCAAGGTTGGCGGTATCTGGCGGTAGCGGATGCGCCTGCTGATATTACACAGGCCCGGCAAAACGAAACACCACTCCCCCCTGAGCTAAGCCAAGCACTGGCCGCGATTGGGGTCAGGTAAAGGAGATTTATAGTGACACTCCCAATTACAACTGCTCTCGCATGTGGGATTGCTCTGCTTTTAGTTGGTCTGAGCTGGTTGGTCATCACACAACGCCGCGCTGTTGGTAGCTCGCTCGGAGATGGCGGTGATATGAAACTGACGCGCCGTATTCGTGCGCAGGCAAATCTCATCGAATATGCCCCGATATTTATCATCCTTGTAGGATTGGCTGAGCTTCAATCAGGTGCAAGCCTTGGGCTTGCTGCAATCGCAGGATTGTTTTTCGTGGGCCGTGTGTTGCACGGATATGCATTAGCGCTCACAGAAAAAAGCCCCTTTGGTCGGTTTTGGGGAACCGCTGCGACCTACGCAGCAATCATCATCATCGTCTGTTTCAACGTCGTAATTACGATCATCTAAAAAACGTTCATAACAGCAGCTACGGCATGAAATGGCATCTGCTCAACGTAAGAAACTCATAGCCCCAATTGGATACGCAGATTTTGCAAACTTGCCTTTTGTTCCACACTCCACCCATCAGTCGCACCGCAAAACAACGTGGCCTGCGACGGGTGGATAAGCCCATCGTCAAGGATCTTTAGGCCATTTGCCCGCAATGTTTCCCCGGTCGAGGTGATATCTGCAATCGCTTCGGCTGTTTCGTTTTTCACAGCGCCCTCTGTCGCGCCTTGGCTATCGACAAGCGCATAATCTGCGACACCTTTTTCGCGCAGAAAATCACGGGTGAGGCGGTGATACTTTGTGGCGATCCGCAACCGGAAACCATGGGTTTTACGAAACGCTGCCGCCGCTGCATCTAGATCATCCAGCGTATCGACATCGACCCAAAACTGCGGCACGGCAATGATCAGATCAGCCTGCCCAAACCCCATGAGCGCCAGCTCGGATACAACCGTGTCCCATTGCGCGAGCTTTTCGCGTACAAGATCAGAGCCTGTCACGCCCAGATGGATGTTTCCAGCGGCGAGCTCTTTGGGAATTTCACTCGCAGAGAGCAACACAAGCTCGAGCCCGTCAATCCCCTCAACCGCGCCCGCATATTCGCGATCCGCACCTGATTTGCGCAAAACAACCCCACGGTCTTTGAACCAGTCAAAGGGCTTTTCCATCAACCGCCCCTTTGAGGGCACGCCGAGCTTTAGCATGACGTCACCTCCAACAAGAGATCAGGTCGCACGACGGCCCCAACCGCAGGCACTTCGCGGCCCTGCCCCAAGACACGGGTTAAGGCGTCATAACGCCCGCCTGTGGCAATGGGCGGTAGATCGGGCCGGTCTATTATAGAAAAGCCAAAGACAAAGCCGTCGTAATATTCCAGCGATGTGCGCCCATAATTGCCTTCAAACATCAGCGCATCGATATCCACACCCCGCGCAGCGAGCGCATCACACCGCGCCTGCAAACGATCAAGCGCAGGCCTAACCGCAGGGAGCGCAAGCGCGATCTCTTGCAGCGGCGCCAAAACATGTGTCGCGACATCGCTGAGCGAAAGAAGCGCATCGATCAGCGCAATTTCCTCTGCCGCAATCGGCGGTGTATCTTGATCTTCTCGCAATGCAGCAATCCGCGCCATGATTTCAGCGCGGCTGCGCAGCCCGATCTCAAGACCCGCATCGACCAAAGGATTATCTTCTGCGATCAGCGCCTGACGCTTTTCTGATAGCGCACCGCCCCCGCCAAATCGGTCGAGCATCGCACGAAAACGGCCCGGGCGCCAAAGATGGCGCAACAGCGCGGCCTTGCGCGCATCCGTGGTATTCAGCGCCTTGACCGCCGCGATCAATAGCCCAATATCACCTGTTGATGGCTGCACAGGCGCATCACCTAGCGCACCTGAAATCGCTGCAAAAACCTCGGCATCGGCCTGCGCAGGGTTAGACCCATCAAAAATCTCATAGCCCACTTGCAGATATTCTGAGGCGCGCTGGCTGCGGTCTTCTTGCTTGCGAAACACCTGACCTACATAGGTATAGCGCGCGGGATCAGCGTGGCTTTCCATATGCATCTGCACCACAGGCACCGTGAAATCCGGGCGCAGCATCATTTCACCCATTAGCGGGTCGTGGGTCACATAAGCCCGGCTGCGGATATCCTCGCCGTATAGGTCAAGCAGCGTCGCCGCCGGCAAAAGCGTTTCGGCTTCCACATTGCGCGCGCCTTGTGCCTCAAAATATTGACGCAAGCGGTGTGCTTGATCTGAGATATCAGCGCGTGATGGCATTAGCCCTGCCCGTCCAAAATCTCGCGTACTTTTGCAACCAATTGATCACGCCCGACTGCATATTGCGAGGGGCGGTCTTTCCATTCTTCTAAGGTCGCGTTTTTGGCGATCTCAGCACCTAAGATCAGGTCTTTGATCTGCACGACGCCTTGATCAAATTCATCGCCCCCCGCGATCACAGCCACAGGCGCGTTGCGCGCATCTGCGTATTTGAGCTGATTGCCAAAGTTCTTTGGGTTGCCCAGGTAAACCTCGGCCCGGACACCTGCATTGCGCAGCTCAGTGACCATGGTTTGGTAATCGGTCATGCGGTCGCGGTCCATCACTGTGACCACGACGGGCCCCACACCAGCATGACGCAACTGCCCCTTAGCATCTAATGCAGCAAGCAAACGGTCAACACCGATTGAGACACCTGTTGCTGGCACCTCTTGCCCTGTAAAACGTTTCACAAGATCATCATAACGCCCGCCCCCAGCGACAGAACCGAACTGCCGAGGCCGTCCTTTTTCATCCGTTACTTCAAAGGTCAGTTCGGCCTCATAAACTGGGCCGGTATAGTAACCAAGCCCACGGACAACCGATGGGTCGATCATAATTCTATCTGCTTTATACCCTTGTGCATCCAGAAGCTCTGACATCTCATCAAGCTCTGACACACCTTTTTTTCCAATGGATGATTTCTCAACTATTCTTGAGAGATACTTTATCGCAAACTTATTTCGCACGGCGCTTTCTTTATGTTCGCGACCTAACAGTTGGATCATATCAAGATCATTCGCATATACAGCATTTCCTAGTAATCTCGCGTCCCCACCCTGACTTTCGATTATTCCCTCAAGATCAATAATCTCTTGAACAATATTTGCATCTGCATTCACAAAGCCCATGACTATCTCAACCTGTTCAGCTGATAGCCCCGCACCCTTGGTAAAATCACCGCTTTCATCCTCGCGCCCTTTTCCCAAGAGCGCCTCAACACCTGCGACACCTAAGCGGTCCAGCTTATCAATTGCGCGCAGCACGATGCCACGCTCAGCCGCGAATTTCTCTGGATCGTTTGGGTCCAGAACACCCGCGACCTCCATCACGCCCTTCAGGACTGTGCGGTTATTGATCCGCACAATGTAATCACCACGTTCAATGCCCACGGCCTCAAGCGTATCGGACAGCATCGCGCAAATCTCAGCATCTGCCGCAACCGAGGGCGCGCCCACAGTATCTGCATCACATTGATAAAACTGACGGAACCGCCCCGGTCCTGGCTTTTCATTACGCCACACAGGCCCCATCGCATAGCGGCGATAAGGCGTTGGCAAATCATTGCGGTATTGCGCATAAACCCGCGCGAGCGGCGCTGTCATATCATAGCGCAACGCCAGCCAATCGCTGTCTTCTTCCCAAGCAAACACACCCTCGTTAGGGCGGTCCACATCGGGCAAAAACTTACCCAATGCCTCAACCGTTTCCACGGCAGACGTTTCAAGCGCGTCAAACCCATAGTGATGGTACACATCCGCGATTGTTTTCAGCATCGCGCTACGCTTTGTCACTTCGGCGCCAAAGTAATCGCGAAAGCCTTTGGGCGTTTGCGCCTTTGGGCGGGGCTGCTTTTTGATCTTGGCCATCTTATCCTGCACGCTTGGGTTCGGGGCGAATTACCTGATCCTTTAGCCTGCCCCGCGCAGAGGGGCAACGCATTTAACCCCACCGACTGCTGTGTTTAGCATCCGCAAACCGCGGAAATTATCCCCTTTTCAGCGATAATTACTCTGTGCTACCGCCCAAGTATGACAAAAGACATTACGCATCTCGAAGAACAAATCGCACATCTCACCCGCACAGTTGATGAGCTCTCGGATATCGTTGCAAAGCAAGAAACCGCGCTTTTGCTCGCGCAGCGGCGCATTGCAATGCTGATGGAACGCGAGGCAGGGCGCGAAGCAGATGGAAGCGGGACTATTCCACTTGCCGATCAAAAGCCGCCACATTGGTGATCACATGTCTTCTTCGTCGATGGCAACGAAACGCCCATTGTGAAGCAACACCTCAACCCATGTATCATTGCCGCCAAATCTCTCATACACGGACAAAAACAACGTATTTCGTGCCAAAGCATCCAGCTTACGCCCGCATGGCTTGTTGCGTGTGACACCGCAGAATTTGGATTTTATCCCCTCATATGCCGTATCTGTTTCAGAATACGCCTGCCTGCGGTTGGCGGAACTATAGCGCACCAGCTCATGCGTCCCCACATCCCCTGTAAGGATCAAAGCCGCGAGCGTCGCCTGAGGACAGCCATCCGAGAAGCCCGTTACGTAATGTGGGCGCAGACCTGTCCCTGATGGCGCACTGTCATAAAGCGCAAACCCGCCGCTTTCAGCGACTTTTACACCTAAATCCGAGGCGCGCATGCCACATCTTGTCGTCATCTCACCAAAAGCCAGTGCCTTAACCTCGCGCGGCGCGGCATCGGCACTGTCAGGATTATCTTGCTGACCCCCAAACCCGAACAACCCGGTCAACCGGCTAAACGATGATGATTGCGCTGTAGCCTCGTCTTTGATGTCAGTAGCATCATCCATCGGTGTCTCAGAAGATGCATCAGATGAGCCAAAATCAAACAACCCAGTCCAAAACCCATCAGATGCATCCGCAGGTTCAGACAAGGCCGCCGAATCCTCAGCCACAGCAATATCGCTAAGCGCCGTAACCTCATCAAGAGGGTCGTCACCAAAGGGCTGCCAGGGAAGAGCATCCATCATAGATGACCCCGCGCACCCGGTCAGAAAACATGCGACTACCGCAAATACAAAATGTCTCACGCCACCCCCTAAGTGACCAATGGCAGCATAATACACGCACCATGTGTTTACAGAACACAAAAATGTGGTCGAGATAACTTTTGCGCGCGTTTACGCGTCTTCGACCTCGATCACCCCGTTCAAAGACCGTAAAGCACCTTTGATCTGAGGATTAACGGGGAAATCTTGGCCAAGATCTAACTCAACCTCACCGGGCAAATCGTGATTCATTAAACGGAAAAACACGGGGCCCCGCCCACCCTTTACACCATCGCGCGCTGCATTGGACAAGATCGTGGCAACCGACGATATCGCGTCAGGCGCATCAAGGAAAATTCGCAAGCCAGCACCGCCCGCCTCAGCTACGGCCATATCTATTGGCGCGACAGAGCGACCCAATAGCTTGAGTTGATCGCTTTCCATTGTGGCCTCGGCTTGGATCACCACCTGCGCCCCGGTTTCAAGATGTTCGCGCGCAGTTTCAAGCGTATCTGAGAACATCGTGACCTCATACTGGCCCGTTGGGTCCGAAAGCTGCACAAAGGCAAACCGATTGCCACGTGCCGATTTGCGCTCTTGCCGCCCTGACACAGTGCCCGCCATTTTGACAAGGCAGGCGCCACGTTCTGCTTTGGCAGTGACATCATCCAGAGTTTGCACATCCTTGCGCTTTAGCGCTGGCATATAATCATCCAAAGGATGCCCAGACAGATAAAAACCAATGGCCTTATGCTCTTCAGAGAGACGTTCGGCTGGCAACCAATCATCGCCGCCCGGCAAACGTGGCTCGGGCAGATCATCGCCTGCCTCACCAAACAAAGACACCTGGTTTGAGCTTTTTTGATCATGGATTGCAGCAGAATAGGCAGTGAGCGCATCAAGCCCGTGAAACACGCGCCTTCGGCTCGGGTCGAGCACATCAAACGCCCCTGCCCGTGCCAACATCTCAAGCGGGCGCTTGCCGATCCGTTTCAGATCGACCCGGCGCGCAAAATCAAAAAGCGTCACAAAGGGCTGATCACCACGTCCTTCGACGACAAGCTTCATCGCCTCAACGCCCACATTTTTGAGCGCACCTAATCCGTAAACAAGCTTTTGATCCTGCACATCAAATGTGGCCTGAGACCTGTTAACGCAAGGCGGGATATAGGAAATCCCCAGCCCCTTTTTCACCTCTTGGAAATAAACGCCTAGCTTATCCGTAAGATGCAGGTCGCAATTCATCACCCCTGCCATAAACTCAACAGGGTGGTTGGCTTTGAGCCAAGCGGTTTGATAGCTCACCACCGCATAAGCCGCCGCATGCGATTTGTTAAACCCGTAGTTTGCGAACTTTTCTAAGAGGTCAAAAACCTCTGCTGCTTTCTTCTTATCAACTCCATTTTCCATCGC
>CAKMZE010000103.1:0-325 GCA_929200295.1 uncultured Alphaproteobacteria bacterium | reverse complement strand
CTCTTTGGCCATTTCCTCGGCGATCTTTTTACCCATCGCGCGGCGCAAAAGATCGGCCCCGCCAAGACTATAGCCCGCCATGACCTGCGCAATTTGCATCACCTGTTCCTGATACACGATGATACCTTGGGTTTCGGCAAGGATATGATCAATCGACGGGTGGATCGATGTCAGATCTTTCTGGCCATTCTTGACCTCGCAATAGGTCGGGATATTTTCCATCGGGCCGGGGCGATAGAGCGCAACAAGGGCCACGATATCTTCAATGCATGTCGGCTTCATGCGCTTGAGCGCATCCATCATGCCGCTCGATTCTACCTGGAAC
>CAKMZE010000102.1:8614-9650 GCA_929200295.1 uncultured Alphaproteobacteria bacterium | reverse complement strand
CTGGGGGCTGGCCCCCAGGTGTGTTCTTGTCTGGGGGCTGGCCCCCAGGTGTGTTCTTGTCTGGGGGCTGGCCCCCAGGTGTGTTTTATCTGGGGGCCAGCCCCAATCTTATGCTTCTGCCACTTGTTGCAAAAGCGCATTCAATGGCCAAAGCTGATGGAAACCTTCTATCAGCGCAGATGGGATATCATCGACATGACCGATGTCACGGCTTGCGATCATGGCCTTCATACGCAGCAGATATGCACCGTCATGATCCCGATCATAGGCGTTGGGCACGCGTTTTAAGGCAGGTTCGCGCAACGCATAGCCCGCGTCCTCAAGCTTTCCCATGATGTGCAGGATCCGCTGCGTATCAAGATCAACAAACTTGCGCCAATCCGCGAGCACAGGCGCATCAAACCCCATGATCCCCGCTCCGACCGAGACATAATCCAATCCAACACCAAAGAAGAACACAGGGGATTGGCGCGCATCGCTTTCCATCTGCCAAAGCATATGCAGGTGGGTTTTATAGGGCGTTTTATCTTTGGAAAACCGTACATCACGATGCGGGCGGAACAGCTTTGGCTTGATTTCTGTGTCTGTGAGCGCAGCAACCTGAGGTTCTAATCTATCCAGCAGATCAAGCGCGGGGGCTTTCAGCAGATGATCATATGTTGCCTTATTTTCATCCCACCAGGCTTTGTTATTGTTTTGCGCCAATCTTTGCAGAAACCCCTGCGCGTCGGATGTCAGTGATGCAAAGCCTGTCATTTGCCGCTCCGGTGTGTTGTGATGCGACCAATTTTGGCGCGGTATTTCTGTATTGTCCATGATGATCAAGGATCATCTCTGTGGTATTTGCTAGACGCGCTGCAGGGAACACCCTAACCATTTGGAATGAGCACACAGGCACAGACATACCCGCAGCATATCAAAGCCATTTGGATGCTTGGCACACCTCTCGTGCTTAGCAACCTTGCGCAATTTGCGATCCATATCACGGATACGGTGATGCTGGGGTGGTATAGCGTTATCGCGCTGGCGGCAGCAA
>CAKMZE010000102.1:2784-8604 GCA_929200295.1 uncultured Alphaproteobacteria bacterium | reverse complement strand
CAGGCGGTGCCCCCGCTTGCGGCTGCCGCAAGCGAAACCGCTAATCAGACGCAGGCACGGCGCGTTACGCGTATGGGGCTTTGGCTTTCGGTTTTATACGGGACGGTATTTACAGTTCCGTTCTTCTGGGCTGAGACGATCTTGATCCAGATCGGCCAAACACCCGAGGTCGCAGCCGAGGCGCATCGTTATTTGGTGATCGTTGCCTGGCAAATGGTGCCCGCTTTGTTGATCATGACGCTCAAGGCGTTTCTTGTGGCACTTGAGAAAACGGCCATCATTTTATGGTCAACGATTTCGACCGCTTTGATGAATGTGGTTTTGAATTACGCGCTGATTTTTGGCAATTGGGGCCTGCCAGAGCTCGGGATCCAAGGCGCGGCGATTGCTTCTGTTACCGTAAATATTGTCACGCTCGCTATTCTCGTCCTTTATATCTACCGGACCTTGCCACAGTATCAGCTGTTTCAAAACATTCTGCGCAGCGATTGGCCGATCTTTGCAAAGGTTTTTCGTCTCGGCTGGCCAATTGGTCTGACATCCCTCGCCGAGGGTGGGCTTTTTAGTGCAAGTGCGATCATGATGGGCTGGATCGGTACGATTGAGCTTGCTGCGCATGGGATCGTGATCCAACTGGCGAGCCTCGCATTTATGGTCCATATCGGGCTGTCTCAGGCCGCGACTGTGCGCGCGGGCCGCGCGCTTGGCAGGCAAGATGAGCAGGGGCTCAGGCGTGGGGCAGGGGCTGCTATCACTGTTTCAATGATATTTGCACTTATTACGGTGGCGGTCTTTTGCGGTGTGCCCGAACTGCTGATTGGCGCATTTATTGACCCCAATGAACCAGAGCGGGTGAATTTGCTCGCGGTGGGTGTTGGTTTGATCTTTATCGCGGCGTTGTTCCAAGTTGTGGATGCGTTGCAAGTCATCGCACTTGGGATATTACGCGGGGTGCAGGACACGGGCGTGCCAATGATTATTGCCTGCATTAGCTATTGGATTATTGGTTTACCGTTAAGTTATGTGCTGGCGTTCCACATGGGATTTGGCGCTGTGGGGCTGTGGCTTGGGCTGCTGATTGGCTTATCTGTCGCGGCTGTTTTACTGCTCTACCGGTTTTGGACGCGCCGGTGGTGCGAGGCTAATACCCGCTGTTAATCCATACGACCTTGCGCCTTGAGCGTCCGGTCTGCTTTCTTGCGTACCAAAATGGTGCGCAGATCATGCATCGCGAGCAAGACGCTATCGGTGATGGCTTCAAGCTGCTCATCGGTTGCCTTTGACTGTGCCCACTGCGTGGTGAGGTTCATATGATCCACAGTGCGCAAGATATCATCAACATCGCGATGCGCGAGAAGTGATACACGCTCAGAAAGCCAGTTTTGAATGGCTGCGATGTCGTCTTGGGTTAGTGCATAATCACCATGTGGCTTGACCTCACCATTGCGGATATTCACCACTGCGATTTGATCTAATGAAATACGCCGCTGCCTGTTTTCGGTATCAACCAAAAACACCGCAGCCCCGTTTTCGCGTACGCGGAAATAATAGTCAGGTAGATCCGCGCCCATGGTGATACGCCCTTAGAATGCCCAATGTCTTCTATCATTAGCATCTGGCTAAGCGTGACGCCAAGCCCCAATGCGGTTTGGCAGTTTATGTAAGCGCTTTGCAAAAGCCGATGATGCGTGTGCAGGCCTCTGTGAGCGCCGCGTTTGAGGTGGCATAGCTCACCCTAAAATGCGGGCTCAGCCCAAAGGCCGCGCCAAAGACCACAGCAACACCTGTTTCCTCGAGCAAGGCTTTGGCAAAGGTTTCATCATCTGTGATGACAGTCCCTGCGGGGGATGTTTTGCCCAAGCAGCCCGCGATTGAAGGGTACACATAAAACGCGCCCTGCGGCGTTGGGCATTCAATGCCCAGTGCCTGATTGAGAAGATCAACAACAAGATCACGCCGTGTTTGGAATAAATCATTATTCGGTGCCAAAAAGGATTGCGTACCATTAAGCGCCTCAAGAGCCGCATATTGGCTTACCGAGCAGGGGTTGGATGTCGATTGCGATTGTACCTTGCGCATTGCTTTGATCAAAACCTCAGGGCCCGCGGCGTATCCAATGCGCCAGCCTGTCATTGCATAGGCTTTAGAGACGCCGTTTACGGTCAACGTGCGATCATAGAGCCTTGGCTCGACCTGTGCGGGTGTACAGAATGTGAAATTCCCATAGGCGAGATGCTCGTACATGTCATCGGTGAGGATCCAAACATGTGGGTAGCGCAAGAGAACATCGGTGAGCGCCTTGAGTTCATCCCATGAATAGCCAGCGCCTGTCGGGTTTGATGGTGAGTTGAACAAAAACCATTTTGTGTTTGGCGTAATCGCGGCTTCGAGCTGTGCAGCGGTGATTTTATAACCTTGTTCCATTTCGCCTGCGACAAACACAGGTTCGCCCCCTGCCAGTTTGACCATATCTGGGTAGCTCACCCAATAGGGGGCAGGGATGATCACTTCGTCAGATGGGTTCACGGTGGCCATCAGCGCATTATAGAGCACCTGCTTGCCGCCTGTGCCGACACTGACCTGCGCTGGCGTATACTCCAGTGCGTTATCACCTAGAAATTTGGCGCAAATTGCCTCCTTCAGCTCGGGAATACCATCGACCGCAGTATATTTTGTGCGGCCCTCATTGACCGCAGCAATCGCCGCCGCTTTGATATTGTCAGGCGTGTCAAAATCCGGCTCACCCGCACCAAGCCCGATCACATCGCGTCCTGCCGCCTTGAGCTCTTGTGCTAAGGTGGTGACAGCGATCGTCGGAGAAGGTTTAACACGGTCGAGAGTTTTAGACAGAAATGACATTCCCAGCTCCAAGGTGGTTAAGTATGTTTAAGTGTGACATAAAGTGCTTAACCCCATAAGTGCAAGTAACAAGGATTTGGCCATGACTGATGTTTCGGAGAACGACACCAACTGGTATCGCGAGGATGCAGCAACTTTAGGCGACAGGCTTGTTATTGCTCGCGAAACTGCGGGGCTGTCGCAGGTTGATCTGGCGGCGCAATTGGGTGTCAAGGTCACCACACTTGATGCTTGGGAAAATGATCACAGAGAACCACGCGCGAACCGTTTGCAAATGCTCACGGGATTATTGGGGGTGTCGCTTGGCTGGTTGCTCACGGGCGTCGGAGAAGGGCCCGATGGCGATGATGATGTGACGCCGATCCCCACCGATATCGCGGCTTTGCTCGCTGATTTACGGACATTGCGCACAACGATTGTGCAATCGAGCATTCGTCTCGGTCAGTTAGAAAAGCGTCTGCGCAAAGCGATTAAGGACAGCTAATGGAAACCCGCGACGCAAAACGCAAACGGCTTTATATGCGCTCAATTCGTCGTGGGATCAAAGAAATGGATTTGATTCTCACGGCTTATGCCGGGCAATATTTGGCCGATATGACAGATGATGAGCTGACGGTTTATGACGCGTTTCTGAGCGAATTTGATCATGACATATATGCTTGGGTTCTCGGCACAGCGCAGGCACCTGCACAATACGCCGATATTATGCAGCAAATTATACAGATTGCGCATGGCGTGGCAGCCACACCCAACGCGTAATGCGTTAAATTTTCAAAGAACGTGGTAAATTTTAACTGATTATTTGCGAATATCTTCGACGCTACTCTGTAGATAGATAACGGAGTAGCTCAATGAGCATTCATGACCCTCTTGCTGATGACACAGCGCCATCCCCGCATTCAACAGCATTTATGGCAAGCTATCTTGATGGCTTGACCTTGGTTGAACGTTTACACCGCTTGTTGCTGGACGTCATCAAAGATGAATTTGAACGGCTTGGTATCCTTGAGATTAACGCAGTGCAGGCGTTGCTGTTATTTAACGTTGGGGAAAATGAGGTGACCGCAGGCGAGCTGAAGTCGCGGGGCTATTATCAGGGTTCAAACGTGAGCTATAACCTGAAAAAGCTGGTTGATATGGGCTATATGCATCATCAACGATCCGAGGTTGATCGCCGCTCTGTGCGTGTCAGTCTTACTGGGAAAGGCCGGCAGGTGCGTTTGACAGTGGCCAAGCTCTTTGCGACGCATGCCAATGGGCTGGTTGAACGGGGTGTATTAGATCAGCAGGGGATGGATGATATCAACGCATCATTGCGCCGGGTTGAACGCTATTGGACTGAGCAGATCCGCTATATTTACTGAATCTTGCTACCAATGGCCCGTATTGCCCATTGAAATCCAAGGCTCGGCTGGGGCTTGTGGCTCACCTGCTTGCAAAAGCTCTACCGAAATATTGTCGGGGCTACGCACAAATGCCATGCGCCCGTCATGCGGCGGGCGATTAATCACCACACCTGCATCCATTAATGTGTGGCAGAGCGCGTAGATGTCATTGGTCTCATAGGCCAAGTGCCCAAAATGGCGGCTATCGGATGGCAGCGCATCATCGCCGTCCCAATTATATGTGAGCTCTACAGGGCAGTCTTCATCGCGGGGAGCTGCCATGAAGATCAAACTAAACCGCCCCTTTTCATTTTCATGACGGCGCGTCTCTTTCAGGCCCAACAGTTCAAAAAATGCCATCGTCTTATCGAGATTTTTGACGCGGATCATTGTGTGTAAGTATTTTAATGACATCGTATTGATCCCCTTATCATTGTAACTTTTGCAGTTGCTCAGAGCATGGCGCCTTAGAACGAAGACTGCAAATCAAAGCCCATATTCACATAGTCGCGGTCGTATAGGGCGAGGTCAGAGCGATTGCGCGTTGTTTCAAAAGTCACAACAGGCTGAAATCCGAAAAATTCGATATCTGTCATGACAGCCCGCATGCGCAGCGTATGTGTAGTATCTTCGCGCGGCCCAGCAGCTAAACTAAAGTAGTCGTATTTTTGGTTTGAAACTGTATATGAGAAACCCAGTTGCAGGTCTAAGATGGGTTCTGCAAAGTTATAACTGGCTGACAATGAACGCGTGGAATAGTCGTTATTTAAAGTTTCAGATATGCTTTCAGACATCGTATGCGAGAGCTGAAAACTATCCTTTGATGCAAAATTATGTGTCCAAGAGTTCGTCAACCGATAGACTTGAGATGGCATGCTACCATCAAAACTGCGTTTCCGTTGTATGGCTATCGTCGTGTTCACACGATCTGCGTCACCCAACGCCCAGCCATGTGAGCCCGACAAGGAATAGTATTGTGTATTGGGATCACCACCGTACCAAGACTTCCCGGTGCTAAAACGCAGCGTTGTCGGTAAATCACCTGGGGCGCCGATAAACCGATGCGTAATGCTGAGATCGACAGATCGGCTTGCATAATCAGCGGCATTTGCATTTGGAGCCAATCGTTTCGCCTCGTCACTCAGTGCGTAGGTCCTACTATCTACATTCGCTTCAAGGAATGTCGCGGATGTTTCCGTGCGAAACAAGCGGTATGTCGTGGTGAAACCAGCCGTAAATTCGTAGCCTGATAATGCGCGCGCATCATTTCCAAGCTGAAATTCAAAAGGAAGCCCATACAGTCTTGAGGTGCTATTTACACTGCCATTGTTTATATTCGTTGATGGTGTTGCGCCAAACCTTAATCGCGTAGACCAAGGGTTGCGGTTGCTCAGGAACCTGTAGTCTTGTGTAATAGCATTTGCGGCAGGTTGTGACGGTGCATATTGACTGGCCAGACGTAGCCAGATTTGCGCCCGCGTGTCTTGTTCGAGTTCCGCATGGGCGCGCGCTGCAAGGCGTGCAAAGGTAAAGCTGGAATTAGCGGAAGCAGAGGCAAAATATCCACGCCGTGCAA
>CAKMZE010000102.1:0-2774 GCA_929200295.1 uncultured Alphaproteobacteria bacterium | reverse complement strand
GTGTAAGCGCAACGCGCTCTTGCGCAAAAAGTGGGCACGCAAGCATGCCCACAAGAAACGTCAGTAAATTCATGTATTTCATAAAACTATATTATCGATATGCAATAAAACCGCCAGTTTCTTGAGCGACGACGTTCGTATAGCGAGGATCCTCAGATTCGATCACAAAGATCCCAACGATTTCACCGCCATCAGCGACATCGGTCGTGTCACCACTCATAACTGCATAGTAGTTACCCTTTTCATACTCGGAAATCTCCCCTTTAGAGTTTGAGGCGGAGTTTCCAAGTTGGCCAGCAAACTCACCGGAAATAGCGATGTCTCCACCACTGCCACCTTCAATAGCAAAGTGGATATCCGGTAATATAAGTAAACCCTCATCATTGTAAGTCCCCAAAATGAGTGCTGAACCATTTGGCGTGTATGCAAAACGATTAGAGATTGTTCCTTTAATTGCATCATTTGTATTGAAATCACGCAGATCGACAGCAATGGTAACATTGCCCTTTGTCAATTCAAGGCCGCTAATGATGTCAAACACACGGAGCCCAGCGTAATCACCTTTAAATTGTGCCTGCCCAGTTGTTGGGATAACAGTGCTCCCATTTCGCTCATACATGAAACCGCCATAGCCGTAGTCTGCATACCAACCTGTACGCACAATAGTAAACGAGGTCCTTGGCTCACCTGTCGCGAGACTATTATTACTTACTCCATATATTGCCCGATAAGGCACGACTTGCTCAATCGCGTCTCCTGTGAGTTCATCAAATGCAACAACATCAGCCTCATATACCTGATGAGAATTCAACTGGGCGATAGGGGAACCACGCGAGTAGGTGTTCGCACCATCAAATCCCAAGCCGTCAACAATCAATGTATCATTTGAGGCAACATATTCAACCGATGCCAAAAGCCCACCTGCTTCAACGCGCAGAATATCGCCACGATCCAGCTGGTTTCCGTTTATAGGAGGACGCACAGTACCTGTATTCAGTGGGTCTTCTGAATCTGTGCCATCATCAGGATTATCACCGCCTGTCGCATCGTTGGTTGATGTCGTCGTCGTATCGTCATCCTTGAAAAATGGCTGGCTTTCATCACAAGCGGCTAAAAATGAAGCCATAAATATCGCGGCGGTAAGTTTATTCATTTTAGTGCCCATCCTGCTCTGTTCACGATCTTGAATCAGTTTTGTAGAACTATAAACGGAAAGCGTTTTAACATCTACATATATCTTTCATCACGTGATATCGCTGTGTAGTGATATTCATCCGCTATATATAGCTGTTTACGAATCGCCCTTCAAAAGGAGCTCAAGATGCCAATTTCAAGCGAGCAACAGGCAGAGATTGATGCCCTGCGTGCAAACCCACAGCAGACATTACGCACCGTTTCGGCAGGCATGGAGGCGCATCTCTATCATGCCTATGATGTTCTAGATCATGGGTTTATCCGTGTCGTTGATTACATGGGGGATGACGCGGCGATCTGTCAGGCGGCACGGGTGTCATATGGCAAGGGCACGAAATCGGTTCAAAACGATGAGGGGCTGATCCGCTATCTCATGCGCCATTGGCATTCGACCCCCTTTGAAATGTGTGAAGTTAAGCTTCATGTGAAATTGCCCGTTTTTGTGGCACGGCAATGGATCAGACACCGCACTGCGAATGTAAATGAATACTCTGCGCGCTATTCGATTCTCGACCGCGAGTTTTATATTCCAGACCCCTCTCAGCTTGCGGCGCAATCTGTGATTAATAATCAAGGGCGTGGTGCGGCTTTAACAGATGCAGAGGCCGCAAGGGTGCTCGATATCCTCAAAGGCGATGCCGCCCGCAGCTATGATCATTACGAAGAGATGATCTCAGACGACGGCAAGCAGGGTCTCGCGAGAGAGCTTGCGCGGATGAATTTACCCGCGAACATTTATACGCAATGGTATTGGAAGGTCGATTTGCACAATCTCTTTCACTTCTTGCGGTTGCGCGCAGATGCGCATGCGCAATATGAAATCCGGGTGTATGCAGATGCGATTTGTAAGGTCGTCGCGGATTGGGTGCCGGCCGCCTATGCCGCGTTTGAAGACTACCGCATGGGCGGGGCTACGTTGTCATCGACGGCCTTGGACTGTGTGCGGCGTATGCTAAACGGCGATATAGTTACGCAAGAAAGCTCGGGCATGAGCAAAGGCGAATGGCGCGAGTTTCAAGCGGCCATTGGGAAAGACTAGCCAGATGAGCGATAATGATTTGCGCGATATCCTCAAAAGCGCGCGGACCATTGCGATGGTGGGGCTTTCGGCCAATCCTGTCCGCCCCAGCTATTTTGTTGCGCGTTATCTGACGTTCCGCGGGTACCGGGTTATCGGTGTGAACCCGGGCCTTGCGGGGCAAACGCTTTTTGGTGAAACCGTATATAGCAGCCTCAGCGAGATTCCGTATGATGTTGATATGGTAGATATTTTCCGAAATTCTGATGCTGTGCCGCCTCTGGTGGATGAGGCATTGGCGCGTTGGCCAAAGCTGCAAACCATTTGGATGCAGATCGGTGTCAAACACGCGCAGGCTGCGGAGAAAGCCCAAGCGTGCGGTGTAAATGTTGTGCAAGATCAATGCCCCAAGATCGTCTATCAGCGCCTTTTCGGCGAGCTGCGTAAAGCGGGGATAAACACGGGCATCATCTCGTCAAAGTTACCTGAGTAATCCAATACGCCGCGCCCCATTCTTAGGTTTAGAAATATCCCGGGGGTCTGGGGGCTGGCCCCCAGTGGT
>CAKMZE010000101.1 GCA_929200295.1 uncultured Alphaproteobacteria bacterium | reverse complement strand
AGATTCGCATTATCTTGAGGTCTGTTACCTGTTGCTTTATGGTGAATTGCCAAGCGCGGCAGAGTTGGAAAAGTTTGAAACCCTGGTCACTCGGCACACCATGCTTCACGAGCAAATGGGTAATTTTTACAGGGGCTTCCGACGTGACGCGCATCCTATGGCGATCATTGTCGGCGTGGTTGGCGCCATGTCTGCGTTTTATCACGACAGCACCGATATCAATGATCCGCATCAGCGCGAGGTCGCAACAATCAGGCTGATCGCAAAGATGCCAACGATCGTGGCCTCTGCCTATAAGTTTACAATCGGGCAGCCCTTCATTTATCCACGCAATGATCTTGATTATGCGGCGAACTTCTTGCGCATGTGCTTTGCGGTCCCTGCCGAAGAGTATGAGGTTAATCCTGTGCTCGCTCGCGCGATGGACCGGATTTTCACACTTCACGCAGATCATGAGCAAAACGCATCGACCTCGACCGTGCGGTTGGCCTCATCATCTGGCGCAAATCCATTTGCCTGTATTGCCGCCGGAATTGCCTGCCTTTGGGGCCCAGCCCATGGCGGTGCCAACCAAGCCTGTCTTGAGATGCTCAAGGAGATTGGCACCGTTGACCGCATTCCAGAGTTTCTTGCCCGTGCAAAAGACAAGAGCGATAGCTACCGCCTGATGGGCTTTGGCCACCGGGTTTATAAAAACTTTGATCCGCGTGCCACTGTGCTTAAACAATCTGCTGATGAAGTTCTCGAATTGCTCGGTGTTGAGGATAACCCGCTTCTGCAAGTGGCTGTTGAGCTAGAAAAGCAGGCCCTTGCCGATCCGTATTTTGCGGAAAAGAAGCTGTTCCCAAATGTTGATTTCTATAGCGGTATCATCCTCGAGGCGATGGGCTTTCCAACATCCATGTTCACTCCCATCTTTGCGCTCGCGCGCACTGTTGGCTGGATTTCGCAGTGGAAAGAACAGCTTGCTGATCCTCAGCTCAAAATCGGCCGCCCGCGTCAATTGTATCAAGGCGAGATGCAGCGCGATTATATCGACATCAAAAACCGGTAAATCTGTTGATTTTACGTACAAAGCGTCTCCTCTTGCGTGGTCCCATGCAAGAGGATTTGCACCCCATGTACGCAAGCTATCGCGACCCGCGTGCAATGCGCTATTGGTCAACGCCGCCGCATGACACCATCACACTTACGCAAGAGCTGTTGGATCGGCGCATCGCGGATTGGGCGCAGCACAGGCGCAATTTTCAAATCACATATAATGGCGCCTATATCGGGCATGCGGGCATGTTTCGCGATAATGAGATCAGGTTTATGCTGTCACCAGAGCATTGGCAAAAGGGTTTCATGTCTGAAACCATGGCCGCGCTCATCCCCTATCTCTTTACAAAACTATCCGCACCTTACCTTACGGCCGATGCAGATCCGCTGAACAGCGCCTCTTGTGCGGCGTTAAAAAAGCTTGGGTTTCGCGAAACCCATCATGCAAAAAATACATTTTGCATCAATGGGGTCTGGTCAGACAGTGTGTATTTCCGACTTGATCATACGCAGATTTAACGCCCCTCATAGCGCGCCGGGCGTTTTTCGAGAAACGCCACCACACCCTCTTTGAAATCACGGGTCTGGCCACATTTGCCTTGTAGTTTCGCCTCGAGTGTCAATTGCGCCTCAAGCGTATTTTCTGCCGATGAACGCAGCGCCGTTTTGAGATGATGATAGGCAGCGGTTGGGCCAGCGGCCAGCTGTGCCGCCCGCGCCTGCCAACGCCCTTCAAATTCGGTTTCGGGGATTGCCTCATAAATCATGCCCCAATCTGCGGCCTGCGAGGCGGTGATTTTATCAGCAAAAAGCGCCGCCCCCATCGCACGGGCCGACCCAACCTGTCGCGGCAACCAATAGGTCCCGCCCGCATCAGGGATCAGTCCAATGCGCGTAAAGGCTTGCACAAAATATGCATCATAGCTTGCTAAAACCACATCAAATGCGAGGGCCAGATTTGCGCCTGCCCCTGCCGCCGGACCATTCACAGCCGCAATGGTTGGCAATTTGCAGTCGAAAATCGCACGTAGCATCGGCACATATTCGTCCCGTAGCGTCCGTTCCAGATCTAGCGACGCAGCATTCCCGCCATCGCCCAGATCCTGACCCGAGCAGAACGCCCGACCCTGCCCGGTCATCACCACGACACGCGCTTGTGTTTCCGCCGCTTTCACCGCGTGGGTAATTTCAGCGCGCATTTGCGTGTTTAACGCGTTCATCACATCCGGGCGATTAAGCGTAATCACCGCAACATCATTTTTGATTTCATAAGTGATTGTCTGATAATCCATGTGTCATCTCTTTTGCTATGCGCTTACTCTACAAATAGTGAACTCTTTGGTTTAGAAAAGAGCAACTTCACGTCAAGAGCGAAGAATTTTTTCAAGCGCCTCTTGCTCATCTTCTGTTAAGGGGTCTGTTTGACCCGTCCCGCGCTTGCGGATCGTGGCCCATCCAACCCCTAATGCGATGATAAGCATGGTCGGTGAAACGAGCCAAAGAAGCAAGTTTACGCCTTCTGTGTTTGGCCTTAACAGCACGAATTCACCGTAGCGCGCCACCATATAGGTCTTGATCTGCGCATCACTATCGCCTGCGCTGAGCCTCTCTCTGAGAACCACGCGTAATTCACGCGCCAAAGGCGCATGCGACTCGTCGATGCTTTCATTACGGCAAATCGGGCAGCGCAGTTCCCCAGATAGCGCCCTCGCCCGGGCCTCAAGCACAGGATCAGCGAGCATTTCTTCGGGTTCCACAGCCCAAAGCGGGGTTACCGTGAGAATGAGTATGAGAATAATCCATCTCATGATGTGGCAACCTGCGCTTTGTCGCGTGCGGCCCCCGCACCGACGCGCATCCGCCGATCAGACAGCGATAAACACCCGCCCACAGCCATTAAGATACATCCGCCCCATATCCAATTGGCAAACGGTTTCAGATAAACGCGCACCGCATAGCCACCATTGGCCTGCGGATCACCCAGCACCACATAGATGTCACGCAGAACCCCATTGTGGATTGCGGCCTCGGTCGTGGGCATGTTGGCCACGGGGTAAAACCGCTTTTCTGGCGAGAGAACAGTCACCAGCTGATCTGCGCGATAGACCGCGATATCGGCAAGTGTTGTCACATAATTCGGGCCGTTTTCTTGCCGCACGTCGCGCATTTCAAAGCTATAACGCCCCACATCCCAGCGATCGCCCGGCTGGGCGACGCGGATATCTTCGGCCTCCCAAGCCAGCACTGCTGCCACACCGAATATCGTGACCCCAAACCCGATGTGCGCAACGGCTTTGCCCCAGTCAGCACGCGGCAGGCGGCGTAAGCGCAGCAGCTTTGTTGACAGTGCACCGCGCCCCCCGCGCAGCCATAGATCTGAGATCGCCCCCCCAACAACCCAGACCCCAAGTGCGATACCAATAGGCCCAAGTGCTGAGCGCCCGCTTTGTACCGCAAACACCAACGCGCCAAGCGCAATCGCTAGCACCGCCCATCCCACAAGGGATTTTGACACGCGCCCCAATGCGCCCCGTTTCCAGGCCAGCAATGATCCCAAGGGCAAGATAAGTGCCAAGATCACCATAAAGGGCGTAAAAGTTTGATCAAAAAACGGGGGGCCAACGGATACGGCGCGGTCAAACAAGAGTGCTGCGACCAATGGCCAAATCGTGCCGATAAACACAACAAATGCGCTGACAGCCAAAAGGATATTGTTCAATACCAGCGCGCTTTCGCGGCTGACCGTACTAAACACGCCCTTTGCCTCAAGCGCAGACGCGCGCGCTGCATAAAGCGTCAGCGCCCCCCCCAAAAACACGCATAGTATCACAAGGATCCAAACCCCACGCTCGGGGTCATTGGCAAAGGCATGTACCGAGGTCAGAACGCCAGAGCGCACGATAAAGGTCCCCAACAAAGAAAACCCAAATGCGAGAATAGCAAGCAACACGGTCCAGCTTTTCAAGGCCTCGCGTTTTTCTACGACAATGGCCGAATGCAACAAGGCCGCAGAAATAAGCCACGGCATAAATGACGCGTTTTCAACCGGGTCCCAGAACCAAAAGCCGCCCCAGCCCAACTCATAATAGGCCCACCAAGACCCCAGTGCGATGCCAACAGTAAGAAACATCCATGCGGCAAGCGTCCAAGGTCGTACCCAACGGCCCCATGCGGCATCGACACGCCCCTCTAATAAAGCCGCGACGGCAAAGCTGAACGTCATCGAGAGCCCAACGTAGCCCAGATAAAGAAACGGCGGGTGAAAGGCCAATCCGGGGTCTTGCAGCAGTGGGTTCAGGTCGCGCCCATCAAAGGGTGGGATAGCCAACCTGAGAAATGGGTTGGAGGTGAAAAGCATAAACATCAGAAACGCCACGCCAATCGCCGCTTGGACCGCCAAGACGCGCGCGCGTAAACGTTGCGGTAAATCTTGGCCAAACCAAACGGCACAGGCGCCAAAGAGCGCAAGGATCAGCGTCCATAACAAGAGCGATCCTTCATGGTTGCCCCAGACGCCACTGATTTTATAGATCATTGGCTTTGCGCTATGCGAGTTGTGCGCCACCAATTGGAGAGAGAAATCTGACCTGACAAACGCATATGTCAGTGCGGCAAAGGCAATGCCGATCAAGACAAACTGCGCAACTGCCGCTGGTGCGGCCACTTGCATCCAACGATGCCAGCCATAATGAGCACCAATAAAAGGAATAACCATCTGTATGCAGGCAACGCTGAGCGCAAGAATCAGTGCAAAATGTCCAAGCTCAACAATCATGCAGAAGATGTACCAGAGGTCCTTGGCTTAAGACAGTACATACAATCGCATCCGTAAGACGCATTTTGCCGCATCGTTGGGCTGCTAGGGCGTGCCCCCCCTTAGCACGAATGCAATCACAGCCATCAACACCGCACCGATAATCAGGCGCACAACCCATTTTAGCGTGTCCTCAATATAGCCCAAACGCTGCGAAACATTGGCGCGGTGCACCTCATCCACGGCACTGCGGGTTTCCAACGCGCTCAGCCTGATCTCTGTCCGGTTGCCCCAATCATGATCCATATTGCGCCTGCCAATCTAATAAAGCTGCGTTTTCGGTTGGAAAATCATGGGCAATCAGACCATTGCGAATAGGTGGTTTAGTCAGCCTCTCGATATTGTTTTGTACGGCTGTTGTTTGCGCTAAGGTTTGCGCGATACTGCGTTGAAATTCTTGACCTTTCACTTGGTGGCGCGCACCAAAATAAAACCCGACAATCGCAGCCATCAGCCACCATAACGGCTCGGGCACGAGGGCGAGGCCCTGCATCCGGGCGGCAAACCAAATTGGGTCATATAGGGCCGCACAAAATAGCCCGAGCGTCCCAAGCGCCATGAAGGGGCGCGGCAAGCGGTTCAACCCATCGATCACCCTATCAAACAGCCCCTTGCGTGGATGCGCAAACTCAGCCGCAAACTGCTGCAACACAGCCGTCTGCATATCGGCATCACGCACCGCCGCGCGTTCGGTATTTTCGCGAAACACCTCTGCCGTCTCAGCAATCACATTACGGTGACCGCCAAACAGCGCATTCATCAAACCGATCATTAGACCCATTGTGCTGTCCTTTCGCGGTGAGCAGCCTCACTGAGATGATATTTTACCTTCAAAAAGCTTTCGGCGCGGGTGATCCAGCCGCCCTTTCCGCCGTCTCTGCGGCGCGCATATTTGCGGCTTGCGGACCTTTGATCTGCTAATGCGTAATAATAATCGCGCCGCGCGATTGCATAGGCGTCGGCAATGTGATCAGGCGCTGCCTCAGCCGCCTTTTGTGCTGCCGCTATGGTCTGCGGCCCAATTGCACCATCCACGGCCACGCTTAACCGCATTTCATTCAGCAGGCGCTGTAATATCTTCACCGCATGCCCGCCTGCATTCACATACATGTCAAAAACGCTGGGTTGTAACACCTCGGGCAGTGCCGCGATGCGTGGTTTGTCAAAGTAATGTTCAACAAAGATCGCTGTCGCCTGATCTTGTGTTAGACGTTGGACATCATGCGATGTGACGTGTCCGTCCCCATCCAGATCAAGACCTAATCTGCGCATCGTATGAATAGTCACACCGTGGTTCGTCGCCCCGCCCGGATCATCCGGGTCATTCACATAGCCACCCTCGCGGACGATGATCTCTTGCGCGATCGCATGTACTGCCTGCATCCTGTGATCCCTCTTTGCCGTGATAATCCCGGCAACAGGGTCTTTGATCGCAGTTAATCTGTCGCTACATCAGCGCGCGGTGCAACATATGTGCCTTGCTCTTTGAGCGCGTCAATCACCTCTTTTGGCATGTATGTTTCATCGTGTTTTGCAAGAATTTCAATCGCTTCAAATGTACCGTTTATGTATCGCCCCTGCCCGACGACACCTTGTCCCTCTTCGAAAAGATCGGGCAGAATACCAACGTAGGTCACAAGGACAGACGCACCGCCATCTGTCACAACAAATTGCACTTGCTCGCCCTCGCCGCGCACGACCGAGCCTATTTCAACAAGCCCGCCTATACGAAAGACCTCTTGTGGTGGTGGTGGTGCTTGGCTCACCTCAGAGGGTGATCTGAAATACTGAAAACTATCATCAGGCAATAGCCACAGCAGTGTCATCACTGCGAGAATACAGACCACCGACAGCGCAATTACCTGAATACGACGTTGCTTTTTGAGACTTTTTAACCCGCTCATGGGAACAGAGGCGCCATCATCAGGCCTGCGGTTTCCGAGAGCCCCAGCATTAGGTTCGCGTTTTGAATCGCTTGACCAGAGGAGCCTTTGCACAGGTTATCAAGCGCTGCGGTTACTAAGGCGCGCCCGGGCTTTCTGTCGCCCGTCACACCGATATGACAGAAGTTTGAGCCCATAACATGACCCGTCCCCGGCGCTTGCCCAAAGGGCAGCACAATCACAAAGGGTTCATTCGCATAAGCTTCGGTCAGGGCCGCATGGCATTGCTCTGCGTCGCCCTTGAGATAGCAAGAGGCTAAGATACCGCGGTTGCTGGGCACCAAATGCGGGGTGAATTGAATATTCACGTCGCGCCCTGCGGCTGCGCCGAACTCTTGTTCAAACTCACCCATATGTCTGTGCACGCCGCCTTGGGCATAGCCCAGCACATCTGTGCTCCGCTCTGTAAAAAGCATATGCTCTTTGAGTGCTCGCCCCGCCCCTGAGGGGCCGTTTTTCAAATCACAGATAATATCATCCAGATCGATCAATTGATCTGTGATCAGCGGGCGCAATGCCAATTGCACTGTGGCCGCATTACACCCGGTTCCAGCAACCAACCGCGCAGATGCGATCTGATCGCGGTAAAACTCAGTCAGGCCATAAACAGCCGTCTTTTGTAGTGCGGGGGCGGCATGATCCAGCCCATACCAATGTTTGTAGGCTTCTGGATCGCGCAGCCGGAAATCAGCGCCAAGATCAACCACTTTGACAGTTTCGGGCAGTGTTTTCACAATTGCCTGCGACAGACCATGCGGCAATGCGCAAAAGATGAGATCAACATTTTCAAAGTCAATTTCGTCTACTTTACATAGGGTTGGCAACTGAAGGTGACGCAGGTGCGGAAACACATCTGACATCTCTTTGCCAGCCTTACGGTCCGCAGAAAGTGCCACGATCTCAAACGAGGGGTGCGTTGCGATCAGCCGCACAAGTTCAGCGCCAGTATAGCCTGACGCACCAAGAATTGTTATTTTTTGCGTATTCACTGTCATGGGTATCATCATTTATTGGGCGTGACCGTTGTGGCCCGCCAGATGGAGAGTTGCAAGTGCTCTAACTCAAGCTCAAGCGGCTGAAAATGTGATTTTTCGTCGCAAAAACTGTGTGGCCATATCCGACACGCGGTCTGGATCACCGGTGGTGAGAAACCCACTTTGCGTCCCTGCGCCTATCATCTCGGGGCGACGGGTGAGGTAATCTTCGAGGCTCGCGGCAACAAGATCGGCTTGGCTAAAGACTTTGACATCCGCACCAAGCGCCGCCTGAAAAATATCTTGCATCAACGGATAATGCGTACAGCCTAAGATGGCCGCATCTGGCTGCGGCATCTTGCGTTTCAACGCATCGACATGGCTGCGCACCAGCGCCTCGGCGAGGATCATATCACCGTCTTCGATTGCATCCACGACCCCGCCACATGCCTGCGCCTCAACATCAACGCCAATCGCGCGAAACGCCAGTTCACGCTGAAACGCGCGGCTGCGTACCGTTGCGGGCGTGGCAAAAAGCGCCACATGTTTTACATTCACCTCGCGGGGCGGAGAGTTATCGCCCCATTGCCGTTCTGTCAGCGCCTCAATCAGCGGGACAAACACGCCCAACACACGTTTGTTTTCCGGGATCCAGCTTTCTTGCATCCGTCTGAGTGCGGCCGCAGAGGCCGTGTTACAGGCCAAAATCACCAGATCACAGCCCGCATCCCAAAGACGCTCAACCGCTTCGGTCGTGAGATTATAAATATCATCCGGCGTGCGCACCCCATATGGGGCATGAGCATGATCGCCAAAATAAACAAACGGCACATCAGGGAGTTGCGCCTGCACGGCATCAAGAACCGTAAGACCACCTAATCCGCTATCAAAAATGCCAACAGCCATCTGCTCAAAACCCGTATAAGTTGGATATCTGAAACCTTAGGGCGTTTCTGTGCGATTGGCCACAGTAGAAGATTACTGCGCAGCAATTTGACTGCGCGGCGCGTCGAGCATGGCAAGGAGTTCCGCGCGCCGTTTGGCGGCTTTGCTTGCATTCTCGGCTTTGACCGGGCCAAAACCTTTGATGTCTAAGGG
This sequence comes from uncultured Alphaproteobacteria bacterium, assembly GCA_929200295.1. Taxonomy (GTDB): domain Bacteria; phylum Pseudomonadota; class Alphaproteobacteria; order Rhodobacterales; family Rhodobacteraceae; genus Yoonia. The sequence continues at coordinate 904 of CAKMZE010000101.1, read as the reverse complement.
AAGCCGCGCCAAGGCGAGCGCCGCCTCTCTTTGTTCTGCATCCATGGTTTCGGGCAGAGATCTGATATCATCCTCATATGCCACAATAAGTGCGCGCTCCATTTTCCGCTCAGCCGTGTAGCCGAAAGGATCAAATAGGGTTCCACGCAACCGCTTCATTGCTGCAAGCAGAGGGAAAAGCCGCGCGATCCATGGTCCAAAGGTAATCTTGCGTGGTCGCCCATCTGGGCCAGCTCTGCTCAAAAGAGGTGGTGCCAAATGATAGGAAAGCCGCAGATCACCATCCAATGCCTCAGACGCTTTGTCGTGGCTCTCTTGCAAAAGGCGTGCCACCTCGTATTCATCCTTATAGGACAAGAGCTTATAATAGCCTTCTGCCACGGCCTCTTGTAATTCTGGGTCCTGAATACCTGCGATAAATGCACGGTAGCGCGCGGCTAAATTTTCGTCTTGGTAAGCGGTCAGATGTGCGGCACGTCTTTCAATTTTATCCGCCAATGTCTCTTGCGCAGGGTTTTGTTGATCTGCACATATTTGGGTTACCTCATCCGGGTGCAGATACGCCCAGCGCCCGATTTCAAACGCACGGATGTTTTCCGCCGCCGCTGTTCCATTCAGCGTGATCGCTTGGATAATCGCTTGATGCGAAATAGGGACCGCCCCCTTTTGAAAGCTCGCGCCAAAGACAATCATATTTGCAAAAATACTATCCCCCAATAGCCGCTTTGCCAAAGCTGAGGCATCAAAACGGGTTAGCGCGTCTTGTAGACGTGCCTCTAACGCGACATGCATCTCATGACCGGGCAGCTGAAAATCAGGTTTGCGGGTAAAATCACCCGTCATCATTTCATAATCATTCACCACAGCCTTGGTGCGCCCGGTTTTCCTCAGGCCGATGGTCTTG
>CAKMZE010000100.1:9381-10173 GCA_929200295.1 uncultured Alphaproteobacteria bacterium | reverse complement strand
GGGTGTCGTGTCTGGGGGCCGGCCCCAGAGTAAGTTTTGCAATTGAACCGCAAGTCGCGCATAACATTCACATGAACCGCACTGATATTGATCACATCTGCAAAGCATTCTCTGGTGCAAAGCCCGCTGACCCCGCGACCGAGCTCGACAGCTGGAAGGTCGGTGGCAAAATGTTTGCCTGCTTTGGGGATCGCATATCAGGCGTCTGTGTCAAAACCCAAAGCGTTGACACAGCACACATGCTGATCGACGCAGGCGCTGCGACAAAAGCCCCCTATTTTCATGCCTCATGGGTTTTGGTCAGCTTTGAGGCCGCAGAGGATGAAATACGCCATCGCCTGGTAGCCTCATATGACATCATATTCAAAGCACTTCCTAAACGGCACCGTGAAGACATTTTAATGTCAACGGATGATCACGCATAACACACAACTTCGATCTCTACCCTATTGTGATCATGGAAATAAAAACGCTTTCCAGGCTCATAGTCTGCATGAGAGTGCGGCTGAAACCCTTCTGCAATCACAGCTGCCTCCATTGCAGAAAGATCATCAACGACAATCGCAATATGGTTCATCCCACCACGTGTTCTATAACTGTCGTCTTGCGCTTCTTTATTCTCTCCATTCGTTCCAGAATAAAGCGCCAGATAGGTCGCATCGGTCCCTACATGCACAGTGTAGCCTGCACCATCCAGTGACGCGCCTTCCCAGCGTGTTTTCCAGCCAAAAAGCTTTTTATAAATCTCTGCTGTTTCTTTTGGGTCCGCGACCGTGATGTTCACATGTTCAA
>CAKMZE010000100.1:0-9371 GCA_929200295.1 uncultured Alphaproteobacteria bacterium | reverse complement strand
GTTCAAGATTAATCATTTTCCAGTCCTTCTCGCTTGATTACGAATCCGTTATAATTTCTCAAGTTAACTTGAGATCAAGAGGTATTTCATGACTGGCAAACCGTCTCAGGGTCTGAGTATTGGCGATCTTTCAGCGCGCACGGGGCTCGCTGTGTCTGCTATTCGATTTTACGAAACCCATGGTATCGTCGCACCTTTGCGCAATGCAGGCGGGCACAGGCGCTATGCCAGATCCGATCTTAGGCGGTTGTCCTTTGTGATGGCGGCACAAGCCTTAGGGTTTTCTTTGCGTGAAATTGCTGTGCACCTCGCGGATCTGCCTGCGCATAAAGCGCTGAGCAAGGCAGATTGGGCGCGCATTTCCGCAACCTTTCGCACAAAAATTGACGCGCGCATCACGGGGTTAACCCAGCTCAGGGATAAATTAGATGGCTGTATCGGCTGCGGATGCCTCAGCCTCACACAATGTCATCTCTATAATCCAGACGATCAAGCCGCGGCCCAAGGCGCAGGCCCTCGGTATTTACAGACGCAACAGGGTTGACACGCCCCCTATCATCAACTTCCTTGCGCATATGAAAGCATCAAATCGCATCTCTACATTAACAGGTGGTGGCTCAGACGGGTGGGACCTGTTCTACCGCGCCCGCCAAATGGTTGCCGACGGTCAACCAATCATTGAGCTCACAATTGGTGAGCATGATGTGCGCACCGACCCCAGCATTTTGTCTGCGATGCATGCCTCGGCGATGTCGGGCCATACAGGCTACGCTATCGTGCCCGGCACGGACGCGCTGCGCCGCGCCGTTGCAAAGCGTATTGAGACGCGCACAGGCGTTCCGACTGGCCCTAACAATATTATGATCACCCCCGGCGGCCAGTCCGCCCTTTTCGCCGCACATCACGCGACCTGCGATGAGGGGGATAAGGCGCTTTATGTTGACCCCTATTATGCCACATACCCCGGCACGATCCGCGCTGTTGGTGCAGAACCGGTGAGTATTATCGCAAGACCAGAAAACGCGTTTCAACCGCAAGCCGCAGATATTGCGGCCTTTGCCGCCGATGCACGCTCACTGCTTATCAACACCCCCAATAACCCAACAGGTGTTGTCTACGCGCAAAGCACATTAGAAGGCATCGCCAAGGTCAGCGAGGCCCATGATCTTTGGCTCATCTCAGACGAGGTCTATGACACGCAAATTTGGCAAGGTACGCATCTTTCGCCACGCGCCCTGCCTGATATGGCCAAACGGACTCTTGTTGTTGGCTCAATGTCCAAAAGCCATGCGATGACAGGCAGCCGTATTGGCTGGGTCTGCGGACCAGAGGAGATCATCGCGCATCTCATCACGCTTGCCACCCACACAACATACGGCGTGGCTGGGTTTGTGCAGGATGCCGCCACCTTTGCCCTCAACGCCGGAAACGATCTCGAAGAACAGGTCGCAGCCCCTTTCCGTAGACGCCGCCTGATGACAATGGACGCGATCAATGCGCAAAATATCGTCAGGGCGGTGCCCGCACAGGGTGCAATGTATGTCATGCTCGACATCAGGGCCACGGGGCTCAATAGCAGCGACTTTGCAAACCAGCTTCTTGAGGCAGAAAAGATCGCTGTGATGCCCGGCGAAAGCTTTGGTGCTGCAGCCCGTGGACATGTGCGCGTCGCGATGACTGTTGATGACGTGACCTATATCGATGCCATTCAGCGCATCCTTGCGTTTGCCAAAACATTTGTGACCTAAAATCAATGACAAAAAGACAGGCCAGGTTTGCGAAATTTTGTCGCAAACCTGCCATGAGGTCGCAAATAAGCAAGCTGACAAGCCTGTGATCGAAAATCTCAACGCAAAAGAATAAAGGCAAGAGAATGCGCAGCGATCTGATCAGATGCGTGAGTATGAACCGCACCATTGGTGCGCGTCGCGGACGTGCCGCGAGAGGACGCCCGGCGATCATGTGATCGCTTTACTCTTCTCTCATACCTATCACGAAAGATCCCACTCATGTCTGATTCTGCATCCAACTCCCAAGCCCCCGGCCGTCCAACACGCTCTGGTGGGCGCGCGGCCCGCACCGCAATGCGCGCGGCTCCCTTGGCCGAGGCCAAACGCCCCATTCGTGCGGGGCTTTCGGGTGGGACATACCGCCCCTTAAGCGACGCCGAAGTTGCGCGCATACATGATACCGCGCTTACTGCGCTCGAAGAAGTTGGATTATCCGAAGCCCCCGCATCCGGGATCGCGCATATGACACGCGCAGGCGCAATTTTGGGTGATGATGGGCGGCTCCGGTTTCCGCGCGCGCTGGTCGAGGACATGCTGGCCAAAGCCGCGCGCGATATCACGCTGCATGGGCGTGATCCAAAATATGATCTCTCACTTTCAGGAACGAAGGTTCATTATGGCACCGCGGGTGCTGCGGTTCATGTGGTCGATGTGGATGGACGCAACTACCGTGACAGCACCCTTGCAGATCTGCATGATGCGGCCCGCCTCGTGCAACATCTTGATAATCTTCATTTCTTACAGCGCCCTATGGTAGCGCGCGATATCCTTGATAACCGCGAAATGGATTACAACACGCTTTATGCCTGTTGCTCTGGCACGATGAAGCATATCGGTACCTCCTTTACAGAGCCGGATTTTGTCCCTGATTGTCTCGAGCTTTTGCATCATATCGCAGGGGATGAGGCCACATGGCGTGCGCGTCCATTCGTGAGCAATTCCAACTGCTTTGTGGTCCCGCCAATGAAATTTGCCACCGAAAGCTGCGAGGTAATGGAAGCCTGCATCGCAGGCGGTATGCCTGTTCTGTTGCTCTCAGCCGGGCAAGCCGGGGCGACGGCCCCTGCCCCGATCGCTGGTGCGATTGTACAGGCGGTTGCTGAGTGTCTCGCTGGTGTTGTCTATGTGAACAGCATTGCCCCGGGCCACCCGGCGATTTTCGGCACATGGCCCTTTGTCTCGGATCTGCGGACAGGTGCAATGTCGGGCGGGTCAGGTGAGCAAGCGCTTTTGACAGCCGGGTGCGCGCAGATGCACCAGTTTTATGGGCTTCCCGGTGGTGCCGCCGCAGGCATCGCAGATGCAAAGCTGCCAGATATGCAAGCCGGGTGGGAACAAATGTGTTCAAACGTCATGGCGGGACTTTCCGGTCTCAACATGGTTTACGAATCCGCGGGCATGCATGCCTCGCTCTTGGGGTTCTGTTTGGAATCGCTTGTACTTGGGGATGATCTTCTGGGCCAAGCCATGCGCTGCGTGCGCGGGATTGAGGTGACAGATGACACGCTTGGTCTTGAAACCATGCGCAGTGTTTGTCTCGGTGGGCCTGGGCATTATCTGGGATCTGACCAGACCCTTGGTGTGATGGAAACGGAATATGTCTACCCCGAGGTTGCTGACCGCACATCACCAAAGGAATGGGTTGAAAAGGATAAACCCGATCTTATTCGCGAGGCCATTGCACGCAAAGAGAGCCTTCTTGCGCGGCCAACGCCTGCAACATTTGACCCGATGAAGGACGCCGAAATCCGCAAGCGGTTTAATATTTACCTATAGAAGAGACTACAAATCAACTCGTTACGGGGTTATCTTCAGATTCACGCCTTGTGGGCGGCTAACCGTGCCGCCCGAAACGGCTGCTTTTACCCCAGTTGTGCTGGGACAGGAGGTGGGCAAGCCACGTAGCACACGCACGGCAAGATAAGCAAAGGCTTGCGCCTCTAACATATCACCATCCAGCCCCTCATCTTCGACAACCTGCACATCGCACGGCAATGTCGCGGCAAGCATCTGCATCAGCGTTTGGTTCTTGCGTCCCCCACCTGCCACCAATATGCGGCTAGGCTGCGATGGGCATAATGACAACGCCTGTGACACACTCAGTGCTATCGCAGCCGTCAAAGTCGCTGCGGCATCTGCATCGCTGAGCTCAGCGACCGCATCTTGCAGCCCAGAAAACGCATCACGGTCGAGCGATTTCGGCGGGGTCTTGTAGAAATATGGGTCTTTCAGAAACTGCGTGATGACCGCCTCATCCACATTACCTGTCGCAGCCAAAGCCCCGTCTTGGTCAAGTGGCTGGCCTGTGCGGGCCATCATCAGATCGTTTAGCGGCGCATTTGCAGGACCTGTATCAAACGCGAGCAAAGCACCTGCTTGCTCGGGCTTATCAAAGCGCGGATCGACCCACGTTATATTTCCAACGCCCCCGAGGTTCAGAAAAGCAAGCGGGGCTTTTGCATCGATCCATTTGGCCAGTGCAAAGTGAAAAAATGGCGCGAGCGGCGCACCCTGCCCGCCCAGATCAACATCCGCTGTGCGGAAATCCCAAACGACGGGCAAGCCCAACAGCTCAGCCAGTATCGCCCCATCACCTGCCTGATGCGTGCCGCGTGCTTGTGGGTCATGCGCAAAGGTTTGCCCATGAAACCCGATCAAATCCACATCTGGAAAATCTTGCAATACGTGCACATGCGCGGTTTCAACCAGCTCAGAAATACTGGGGTCCAGCGTATCAGGCCACTGCCCCAATCCTTGCTGCAACACAGCACGTTCTTGCGCGGAATACGCACGATACGTGCTGTGACCAAAAGCAATAATGGTTTCCCCATCCGTGGTAATTTCGGCTGCATCCACCCCATCAAGCGATGTGCCCGACATCGTCCCCGCAACGCTCACTTGCTCATTGCCTAACATGGCTTTCCCTTTACGCTTTGCACGCTTATAGACAGCATAACCTTAATCCCGGAAGCAAGACCATGACCTACCATCCCAAATCGGACTTTATTGCCATCATGCAAAATCGCGGCTTTCTGGCCGATTGCACCGATTATCAAGGGTTGGATGATGCCCTGTCCAAGGGCGTTGTGTCTGCATATATCGGATATGATGCGACGGCGCAGTCTCTTCATGTTGGGCACTTGATGAACATCATGGCGCTGCGGTGGTTGCAAAAAACAGGCCATAAACCGATCACATTAATGGGGGGTGGCACGACCAAGGTGGGTGATCCCTCGTTCCGCTCAGACGAGCGCCCCTTGCTTGATGATGCTGCGATCAACGGCAATATCGACCGCATGCAGCAAGTTTTTAGCAAATGCCTAAGCTACGGTGATGGGCCAAGCGATGCGATCATGCTCAACAATGCAGAATGGCTCGATGATCTGAATTACTTGACATTTCTACGTGATATTGGCCGGCATTTTTCCGTGAACCGCATGCTTTCGTTTGAAAGTGTGAAATCACGCTTGGACCGCGAACAGTCACTTTCGTTTCTTGAATTCAACTACATGATCTTGCAAGCCTATGATTTTCTTGAGTTAAACCGTAGATACGGGTGTCTGCTACAAATGGGTGGGTCTGATCAATGGGGCAATATCGTCAACGGTATTGATCTCACACGGCGTGTGCTGGATCATGAAATCTATGGTCTCACGACCCCGCTTTTGACCACATCCGATGGGCGCAAGATGGGCAAATCGCAAAATGGCGCGGTTTGGCTCAATGGTGATATGCTTTCGCCTTATGAGTTCTGGCAGTTCTGGCGTAATACCACAGATGCGGATACCGGAAAGTTCCTGAAAATCTTTACCGAACTACCCGTTGAAGAATGCGACAGGCTGGGTGCTCTTCAAGGGTCAGAGATTAATGAGGCCAAGATCATTCTCGCCAATGAGGTCACCGCCCTACTGCATGGGGCTGATGCCGCAGAAACCGCTGAAAAGACCGCGCGCGAGGTTTTTGAACAAGGCGGAGCAGGTGGTGATCTGCCTACGCTTACACTTAGCACCGAAGAGCTGGGTGATGGGATGTCGATCGTCCAAGCTTTGGTGAAATCTGGGCTGGCGGGCAGCGGTAAAGAGGCCAAGCGTCTCATTGCAGAGAACGGTGCGCGCATGAATGATGCGCCCTTAACGAATGCAGGGTTGATGTTGGATGCAAATGCGCTAGCCACACCGATTAAGCTATCGGCTGGTAAAAAGCGCCACGCAATGATCCAACTAGGCTAAAAAAGTAGACTTGCGAAGATAAACAGAGGCAACATCGCAAGTGATATAGCACTTGCGAGTAGCGCCGCAGCAAGTGGCGTTGCACGGACGGCGGCGATTTTATGGCCCATTACGGGTTTGCGTACATGTTTCATAGGATGATTAACATCATGTTTAAGTTTATAATAGATTAACATTGCTATGAAAGATTTTGCCAGTGATAAAAGCGCCCATAACCTTCCGTTACAACAGCATCCTAACTATGCCGCCATGCTCACACTTTTGGGGCGTGAGGCGAGAGAGATCACCTTACCGCATGATGGACATGCGTTGGTGCAAAGTCGCGTCTTTGGCCCTTTTGGCCGGGTGAATATGGTGTCACGTGGGCCAACGCTCAAATCCACGTCAGATGATAACATATTGGACGCAATAGAATACCTGCGTGAAGACAACGTTCAAATCATTAATCCGGCCTTTCCAATGGATGACCTCTTGCGCGCCGCAGGTTACCGGCAAATCATGACCCCAGCGCACCGCGCTGTGCTTGATCTGAAACAATCAGATCAGGAACGTACCGCTGGTATGCATGGGAAATGGCGCAATCGGTTTCGATCCGCTGAGCGTCAAAATCTAACAACAAAAATACAGCCCTTTATCGTTGATAACCATCGCTGGCTGCTTGCGGCTGAGGCTGAGCAACAAAGACAACGCGGCTATCGCGGTTGGCCTGTTGCCCTCACTGCTGCCTTTGCTAAGGCAAACCCAAGCGCTGCTTGGCTTGCGACCGCAAAATCTGGACGTGATACGATTGCAGCCATGCTCTTTCTCGCCCATAGGCCCGCGATGAGCTATCATATTGGCTGGATATCTGAGGTCGGGCGCAGGCTGCATGCGCATAACCTTCTCTTGGTTCAGGCTGCAAAATACTTCAGCGAACGCGCTTTCATTGAGCTGGATCTCGGCTTGATCGAGACCGAGCTTACCCCTGGGCTTGCACGCTTTAAACTGGGCATTGGTGCGACAATTGATCCTTTGGGAGGCACATGGCTACACCTGCCCGGCATGCGCCGCATCACTCTTTGACCCGACACCCTAGCCAGCAACAACGAATAAGGCTAAGACGGATATATCCGCGACCCAAAGGCCCGATATGCCCAGCACTATTATTGAACGTTGTGAAGCGGCTGGGCTGCGCATAACCGGCCAACGCCGGACCATTGCAGCTGTCTTACAAGATGCTGACGACCACCCCGATGTCGAAGCCCTCTATGAACGCGCAAGCGCTGTTGATGTAAAAATATCGCTCGCCACAGTATACCGCACAGTCAAGCTATTCGAAGAAACCGGGATCTTAGAAAAACACGAATTTGGCGACGGCCGCGCCCGCTATGAAACCACAGACCGTGATCATCACGATCATCTAATTGATCTGCATTCCGGTGAGGTCATTGAGTTTGTCGATAAAGAGATTGAAGCGTTACAAGAGCGCATTGCCCAAAAGCTCGGCTATGCGCTACGGGGCCATAGGCTTGAGCTTTATGGTGTGCCTTTGAAAACAAAGAAAGACTCTGATGGATAATCTGCGTGGCGCTGTCTTTATGGTGATTGCCATGCTTGGGTTCGCGATTGAGGACATGCTGATCAAGCAGATGGTGTCAGATATGCCCACAGGACAAGTGATTATTCTGATCGGGATTGGCGGGGCGATCATCTTTGCCATCTCGGCTTGGGTCAATGGCGATGCGCTTTTCACCCGCGCGGCCCTGCATCCTGCGATCCTTATGCGCACCGGGTTTGAAATGATCGGCACGCTTGGGTTTGTCAGTGCGATCACGCTCATCCCGCTTTCAACCGCCTCTGCCATACTACAAGCGACGCCACTGATCGTCACATTGGGCGCTGCTATTTTCCTTGGCGAAACGGTGGGCTGGCGGCGTTGGGTTGCGATTATGGTCGGCTTATCCGGCGTCTTACTGATTTTGCGCCCCGGATTAGACGGGTTTGACGCGATGTCGCTCTTTGCCGTACTCGGTGTGCTCGGCCTTGCCGCGCGTGATATATGCACAAAGATTGTCCCCCGCGCGATGTCCACGCAAGTAATTGCATTTTATGCCTTTATATTCCTCATCCCCACGGGTCTGATCCTCCTCGCGATTGGGCTCACAGGTGATAGCTGGCAGAACGTCTCACTGGCACAATCTGGCAAACTGGCGCTCGCGATCATCGTTGGGGTCTTTGCCTATTACGCGGTTATTGGGGCAACCCGCACTGGGGATGTGGCGATCGTGTCCCCATTTCGCTATTCACGACTGGTCTTTGCGCTGATTATCGGCATTCTCGCCTTTGATGAACGTCCCGATGCCATGGTGCTCATCGGGGCGTTTATTATTGTGGCATCTGGCATCTACACGCTATGGCGCGAAAGCAAGCTACGCACTTCCCCTTCCCAGCAAGCCGGGCTATAGAGCCCTCAAGCCAAACATTACGTCCCGATAAGGAGCCTCTTTATGAGCATGATCATCGATATTCACGCCCGCGAAATTCTTGACAGCCGTGGCAATCCAACAGTGGAAGTCGATGTGATCTTAGAAGACGGCACAATGGGCCGCGCGGCTGTGCCCTCTGGCGCGTCAACAGGCGCACACGAGGCCGTCGAAAAGCGTGATGGCGATCAATCGCGCTATATGGGCAAAGGCGTACAAGCCGCTGTCGAAGCTGTGAATGGCGAGATCGCAGAGGCGCTCGTAGGCTATGAAGCAACCGAGCAGGTGAGCATCGACATGGCCATGATCGAGCTGGATGGCACCCCAAACAAAGGCCGTCTGGGCGCGAATGCCATCTTGGGCGTTTCACTGGCTGTTGCAAAAGCCGCCGCTGAATACACCGAACAACCGCTTTATCGCTATATTGGTGGCACATCAGCACGGGTTTTGCCTGTGCCAATGATGAATATCATCAATGGCGGTGAACACGCCGATAACCCGATTGATATCCAAGAATTCATGATCATGCCGGTTGCGGCCACTGATGTAAAGGACGCCATTCGCATGGGTGCTGAGGTATTCCACACCTTGAAAAAAGAGCTCTCAGCCGCGGGCCACAACACCGGCATTGGTGATGAAGGTGGCTTTGCTCCAAACTTAAACTCCACACGCGATGCGCTTGATTTCATTATGAAGTCCATTGAAAAAGCAGGGTACAAACCGGGCGAGGATATCTATCTTGCGCTCGATTGTGCTGCGACCGAATATTACCGCGACGGCAAATACGAGATGAAGGGCGAAGGTAAATCGCTCACCTCAGAAGAAAACGCCGCTTATTTGGCGCAACTGGCCAGTGATTACCCGATCATTAGCATCGAAGACGGCATGGC
>CAKMZE010000099.1:4443-10212 GCA_929200295.1 uncultured Alphaproteobacteria bacterium | reverse complement strand
GTCGATCCCATGGTCAACTAAAATGGGGCAGCTTGATCACAGTTTCAACCTTCTAAAATTATTTTCCACACATGTGTCTCAGATCGCGAAAACAATAGTTAGCATTTGTCATAAAATCGATAAGGTTTTGTGTATGACATAGCAATTCCATACGATGATCTTTGGAACGGCTGAATTGCGCCCAATTCGTCCTCTACTTAATGGAAAAGGCCATAAGGTAGACCCATGTTCAAGTTTCACACAAAACGCAAAGCGCAGTTGCCGCCGCAGACCGCGATGCTGCATGCGTTAAAGAAAGTGCTTGAAACAGATGGAAGTTTTGACACTGCAATGACTGCACTTGCCGGGTTTAATGCACGCACATTGTCAGATGGCATTCAGGTTGGCACACATCTATCGCACAAGACCGGTGCGGTCATCGCCCCGAAAATCGCGGCTTTGGCCTGTGCAGATAAATCTGTTGATGAGCTCACATCAAAGGTCATCAATGCCGCGTTCTCAGATATCAAGGGCCAGGGCCTGCACTGGGACATCTCAATAGAGCATGGGGCGCTTCGCGCACTTGCTGTTTATCCGGTAACATCGACGCTCAATCTACAGATCACATGTGTTGATGAACCGGTTGAGCCCTATTTCGATGGGCGCACCTATGAGGGGGCTACAATCGTGATGCAGTTGATTGATACGCCTGCGCAGACTATACATTAACGCGCTTTATACCGTCATTTCACTGTCACGACGCAACACACTCAATACACAGGGTTTTGTGTCATAACATTATCTTTGGTTTGCCATGGATGTGCCCAAGTCGCGCCCCAATTCATAGTTAACAAAACGTTAACTGCTCTAAAACCGATTGTGAAAACCGTTATGAAACCTGTAAAGCAATTACTGTCTATCGCTGCATGTGCCCTTGTATACCTTGGGCCCGTACATGCTGCGACACTGACGTCTGGCGATCAAGTCACCTTGCAATATACGCATGGCGGCACATCGATTTACCAAGACACATCAACTGTAGGTTCTGGTCATGAATTTTCGCTCTATAATGCGCTGCCTATTGACTTGAATGCAGGTATTGATGGCGATGGTTTTAGCTTATCATCAAACGGCAATTACTGCGGTATCCGATGCGACGGACAAGAAGCCAAGCTCACATTCTCAGGGTTGGATTTTGGCACAGATTTCACCATTGAGAACTTTGTGAACAACTCAGGCTATGCGATGACAACCACTGTACACGACAGCTCTTCATTCTCACTGTCATGGACCGAGGCCACCGATTACCGGGCCTACATGCCACAAGGTGTCTTGTTTTCAGCGTCATTTGGCACTGCGGTCACACCTGCAGCTGTTCCACTGCCCGCAGGTGCGCCGCTTTTGATCGCAGCACTTGGCATGCTTGCTTGGCGTCGTAAAAAGCCTGCAACAGCCGGTGCGATGCCAATCCCTGCCTAAAGCGGGTCAATATCACCCTGCGCACGCGCGTTATGAAAATCGGCTTCCCAAGCTGCAAACTGCCCTTTTGCAATTGCCCCCCGCATACCTGACATAATGTCCTGGAAATAATGCAGGTTATGCCAGGTGAGCAGCATGCCCGAAATCATTTCCTGACTGCGAAACACATGGTGCAGATATGCGCGCGAATAGTTGCGGCATGCGGGGCACCCGCAAGCCTCATCAAGTGGGCGCGGATCATTCTGATGGCGCGCGTTTTTGATATTCACAACCCCTGCACGAGTAAACGCCTGCCCAGTCCTGCCTGAGCGTGACGGCAGCACGCAATCCATCATATCAATGCCGCGCTTTACAGCGCCCACGATATCATCGGGCTTTCCAACCCCCATCAAATAACGGGGTTTATCTGTAGGGAGCATTTCGGGCGCGGTATCAAGAACGCCAAACATCGCCTCTTGGCCTTCTCCGACGGCAAGGCCACCTACAGCATAGCCATCAAACCCAACATCGATCAAAGCGGCAGCGCTTTCTGCGCGCAGCTCTTGCGTGACGCCGCCCTGCTGAATGCCAAAGAGCGCATGCCCCGGCCTGTCACCAAAAGCATCGCGTGACCGCGCGGCCCAACGCATCGACATGCGCATGGATTGGGCCACATCCGCCTCGCTTGCGGGCAGTGCCGGGCATTCATCAAAGCACATCACGATATCCGAGCCGAGGAGCTTTTGTATCTCCATTGATCGCTCGGGCGTAAGCTCGTGCTTTGACCCATCGATATGAGATTTAAACGTCACGCCTTTTTCAGTAAGCTTGCGCAAACCTGCGAGGCTCATCACCTGAAAGCCGCCGCTATCTGTCAGGATCGGCTTTTGCCAATTCATAAACTGATGCAACCCGCCTAGGCGGTCAATCCGCTCGGCCGTAGGGCGCAGCATAAGATGGTATGTGTTACCCAACAGAATATCAGCACCCGTTTCAGCCACGCTTTCGGGCATCATCGCTTTGACAGTTGCGGCGGTGCCCACAGGCATAAATGCAGGTGTGCGGATATCACCACGTGGCGTATGGATCACGCCGGTGCGCGCGCGGCCATCTGTGGCGTTAAGGTCAAATGAAAAATGATCAGTCATATTGCCCTCATGCCGCAAACTGTCACAGTTGAAAAGCCATTATCAGCCAAGGTCTTTACGCTCATGAAGCCAAACCCTATATGAATGCTCAGGTATAAGAAGGACCGCGACATGACCGATACGCCTCCGCCTCTTGAAGGCACACCCTTGATCGCCCCATCAACAACAGATCATCCGCTATACGAGGACATCGTTGCGGCGTGCAGATCGGTCTACGACCCTGAAATCCCTGTGAATATCTATGATCTCGGCCTCATTTACACAATTGATATCAAAGAAGATAATGCCGTTGATATCATCATGACGCTCACCGCACCCGGTTGTCCGGTTGCAGGCGAAATGCCCGGATGGGTAGCGGATGCGATTGAACCGCTGCCCGGGATCAAACAGGTTGATGTCGAGATGACGTTTGAGCCGCAATGGGGCATGGAGATGATGTCAGACGAGGCCCGTCTCGAACTGGGCTTTATGTGATTGGTAATTTTTACCTTTATAGTGTATGTAAGAACGTAGGTTTCTTATCTCTGCAAAACGAGCCCATGGTATGAAAGAGCTATTCACACGTATTATTGTTGGCGCGATTGTCTCGGCAATCGTTTCGGCTGGCGTGTTGTATTTCGCCTTTGATCAATCCCTGCGCGGTGTTGAAAAGGCTGTTGATGTCCTCGACACCAGCATTAGTGAAAATGGGGCATGGATCCGCGAAAACCGCAATGCCATCGATGAAAGCCGAAATGCCATCGATAATGTTGGTGATAACCTTGCCGAGAAACTTGACCTCTTGTCTCAGCAAATTTCGCAAAACCAAAATCAATCGCTCAGTTCACTCAACAAGATGGCGCAAATCAGGAGCGAGATGATCAGGGTGATGTCGGCCTCAATGACCACAACACGTGATGCAATCACACTCTTTAGCGACGATGGTGATCTGCCAGAAACGTCAAAAGCCCAGCTGATGCGTCTTGTCGACAGACTTGAGAGACAACAGGATGAACTTTTGAATATCTCACTAGAATTTTGATCACAAAGCACATACCTCCTGTATGTAAGTGAGAGAGGCATAATCCCATGTTCAACATCCCCGGTAAGCAAGCCGTCCAAATCACAGACCAAGCAGCCGCGCACATCAGCAAGCTGATGGTCAAAGACGGGGTGCATGGACTGCGGATCGGCGTGAAAAAGGGTGGCTGCGCAGGCATGGAATACACCATGGACTATGTCGCTGACGCTGACCCCATGGATGAGGTTGTCGAAAAGGACGGCGCGCGTATCATGATCGCCCCCATGGCGCAGATGTTTCTCTTTGGCACCGAGATCGATTATGAGGTGAGCCTACTGGAAAGCGGCTTTAAGTTTCGCAACCCAAACGTGGTTGATGCCTGCGGATGCGGCGAAAGCATCAAGTTTGACGAAAGCCTGTTTGCAAAACCGTCATAAGGGCAGCCAGGGCCACAAATACCCACATCACACAAAGGATCCATCATGCGCCGCAAAATTGCTGCTGGAAATTGGAAGATGAATGGCACCGCGGCTGCGCGCAGTGAAATCACAGCGCTACAAGCCGCACATCCTGATCCGAGAGTCGATATTCTCATCTGTCCGCCCGCAACCGCGATTGCAGCCCTCAGCGAGAATGCGCATCCCATTCACATCGGTGGCCAGGATTGCCATGTCGCAACGCATGGCGCACATACTGGCGATATCTCGGCCCAGATGCTTGTTGCAGCAGGCGCAGATCATGTGATTGTTGGCCATTCCGAGCGCCGCACAGATCATCAAGAAACCGATGCCTTAATCGCGCAAAAGGCACAGGCCGCATATGCCGCTGGTCTCAAGGCGATCATTTGTATCGGGGAAAGCCTTGCAGAGCGCGAAAATGGCAGCACCCTTTCAGTGATAGATGTCCAGCTTGCAGGTGCCCTGCCTGATACAGCGACGGCACAGAATACAGTGGTTGCTTACGAACCCGTCTGGGCCATTGGCACAGGCAAAACCCCAACGCTTGATCAAATCGCTGAGGTGCACGCGCATATCCGTGCCCGTTTGCGCGCGCGTTTCAGCGATGGTGAGAACATGTCCCTGCTCTATGGCGGATCCGTTAAGGGCAGCAATGCCGCAGATATCTTTGCGATCCCTGATGTAGACGGCGCTTTGGTCGGCGGGGCGAGCCTGAAGGCGGATGATTTCTCACCGATTATTTCCGCCTTGGAAAACGCGTAAGCACAAGCGTTACTTTGTTATCACCTCAGGTCCCATCAGCAGATTAGGCACATATGTCGAAATCGCGGGGATATAGGTGACAAGAATCAAGAACACAAAGAGTACCGCCAAAAACGGCAGGGCTGCGCGCACGACTGCCATCATCGGCATGCCCGCAACACCCGAGGTGACAAAGAGATTCAACCCCACAGGCGGCGTGATCATCCCGATCTCCATATTGACGACCATGATGATCCCAAGGTGAATAGGGTCAATCCCCAGCTCAATCGCAATCGGAAACACCAAGGGCGCCACAATCACAATCAAGCCCGATGGTTCCATAAACTGGCCACCAATCAGCAAGATCACATTGACCACAATCAAAAACATCACAGGCCCCAGCCCAGCGGCCAACATCGCCGAAGCGATCTGTTGCGGCACTTGTTCATCTGTTAGCACATGCTTGAGGATCAACGCATTGGCGATGATGAACATCAATGTCACGGTGAGCTTACCACCCTCAAACAATGTGCGGCGTGTGTCCTGATGTACAAAAGCTGTGATCAATACCCAAGGCCGCCGCAAAAGGCTCGACTGCGCTTGCCCATCACGCGCAGCGAGTGGCCCCATATCGCGGTAGATAAAGCAGGCGACGCAAAACGCGTAGACAGCCGCAACCGCCGCCGCCTCTGTTGGGGTGAATGCGCCGGGCCGCCAGTAAATCAGGCTCAACCCCTCCTGCCAGCGCAACCAAGGGTGGCCATAGATGCCCCCCATGATGATCACGATCAGCAGAAGCCCCCAAACCGCATCCCGGAAGCTGGCCCAAATCTCGCCCCAGCCTTTCCATTCGCCCTTGGGCATATTGCGCACCCGAGCGATGACATAAATCGTCACCATCAGCATCAGACCTGCCATCAGGCCCGGCACAACACCCGCAAGAAACATGCGCCCCACGGATACATCTGTCGCAGAGGCATAAACC
>CAKMZE010000099.1:492-4433 GCA_929200295.1 uncultured Alphaproteobacteria bacterium | reverse complement strand
CAATCGAACCAATGGCCACCACTGTTGCGGGCGATGACCCCGAGAGTGCCGCAAACATCATACAGGCAAAGACACCCGCGATTGCCAGCCCGCCTTGTAAATGCCCCACACAAGCGATTGAAAACCGGATAATCCGTTTCGCCACGCCCCCTGTCGACATAAACGATGAGGCCAGCACAAAAAACGGGATCGCGAGCAGCGTATAATGCCCCGCCATCGCTTGATAAAGAGACTGCGCAACCGAGGCCAATGACGTCGTTGAAAAGGCCAGCAGGAACACCATCGATGATAAACCAAGCGAGACCGCGATTGGCACACCGATCAGCAGCATGCCAATAATCATCAAGAATAATAGCGCGACTTCCATTTAGCGGGCCTCATCAATTTGCGCGGACGCTTGCGGCG
Organism: uncultured Alphaproteobacteria bacterium; assembly: GCA_929200295.1. GTDB lineage: Bacteria > Pseudomonadota > Alphaproteobacteria > Rhodobacterales > Rhodobacteraceae > Yoonia. The sequence goes on along the minus strand of CAKMZE010000099.1, from coordinate 4,028 downwards.
TCTCTTGTAACTCGTGCGAGACGATCCACGCTGTTTGCTTGCCCCTGATGATGCGCGTGAAAACCTGCATCACACGAAACAGGATCAGCGCGCTCGCGACCGGAAGGATCGTATAGGGGATCATGCGCGGCATTTTCGCATAAGCATCGCCGTAATTAATCGCATCTTCTAGCCAGCGCAGCCAAGACAACATCGGGATTTGATCCGTTTCAAAATAGGATGTGCCGCGTGCGTTCCAATCTAGCCCGGTTGGCAGCCAGCGCCCTGTTGTTGGGGGCAGCTCTGCAAAGGGTGCCCAATAATCCCACGCCCCTTTTAAAAGCAACACAGCGTAAAAGACCACAAAACACCCGGCGATCAACGCCATAATGCGTTGCCCACGTGCAGGTAACGCCTGGGTCAGCGCATCCACACCTAAGTGTGCCGTCACCTTAAACCCGTAAGACACGCCAAAGAGCACCAGCCAAGCAAAGAGAACAAGCGTCACCTCTTGCGACCAGATAATCGCGGAATTGAAGACATAGCGCAGAACAACATTGGCAAAGGTCAGCCCTGTCATCAGCGCGAGGATCAAAGCAATGGCGTTTTCTTCGAGCCGCGCGATAAAGCGCGAGAACCCACTGCGTGGATCAGATGATGCACCATCACCCATATTGACTGCCCCCAGAATTTATAACTAGGCCCCGGTTTTGAGAGGGCCTAGTTTAGACTTATCTATCGATATTAGAGGCTATCGTTGATCGCTTGGGCGGCGTCAATATTGTCTTGCCCAACTTCATCCGCGAACTGCTCCCAAACGGGTTTCATTGCAGAAACCCATGCGGCACGCTGGGCGTCGGTCAACTGACGCACCTCACCACCGGCATCGATAATCGCCTGTTTTGCTTCGGCATTTACACGCGTGGCTTCGGTGTTGCGTGTTTCAGTCACCTCAGCAAGGATCGTGAGCAATTGATCACGTACATCCGCATCAAGCGCATCTAGGAAATCGACAGAGGCGACAACCATATAGTCGATGATACCATGGTTGCTTTCTGTGATGCCGTCTTGCACTTCAAAGAACTTTTTGCCGTAGATGTTCGACCATGTGTTTTCCTGACCATCAACAACACCTGTCTGCAAGGCGCCATAGACCTCGGAAAATGCCATCGGCTGCGGTGAAGCCCCGAGAGCCTCCATTTGCGCAACAAGAACCTCAGACGGCTGCACCCGGAACTTGAGCCCCGTTGCATCATCTGGCTCCATGAGTGGGGTGTTGGCTGAAATCTGCTTCATCCCATTATGCCAATAGGCCAACCCTTGCACACCACGGCGTTGCATCGCGTTGAGCATATCTTGGCCTGTGTTTGAGGCTTGGAATGCATTCACAGCGTCGATGCTTTCAAACATGAAGGGCAGATCGAAAAGGCGGAACGCTTTGGTGATTGATTCAAAAAGCGATAGCGAAGGGGCCGCCATTTGCACGTCACCGCGCAACATCGCCTCAAGCACTTGCTCATCTGTATAAAGTGTTGAGTTTGGGAACACCTCCATACACATTGTGCCGTCCATTTCTGCGTTGACGCGCTCAGCCAAGAGCGTCGCGGCGATGCCCTTTGGGTGGCGGTCCGTGTTGGTCACGTGGCTGAATTTCACGACGATCTCGCCCGCGTCACAGCCCGTAGCCCCGGTGCCTTCGGCAAATGCTGGGCTTGCCACGATGCTGGCCGCTATCAGTGCCGTTGTTGTCAAAAATTTCATGTGTTTCTCCCCAAAACAATTTATAATGTGATCTTAGCAGAGAGATTACAAAGGTCAAAGTACTTGGAGTAGAATACACTCGGACGCCTATGGTACTTAAACTCCTTGATTTGCACCATGAGACACGCCACCAAGACGCTATGATCCGTTTATCGCAATCACCCACTGACCCTGCATTCGTCCAAAACCCATACCCGTTTTACAATCGCGCCCGCGCGCAGGCCGAGGTGTTTTGGTGGGACGACTATAAAATGCCATGCGCCGTTTCATATGAGGCCGTGCGTTTTGCATTACGCGATCGCAGATTAGGGCGGCAGCCCCTGCCCGGCACGCAAAATTTCCCTGAAACACTAGCGCCTTTCTATGCAGTTGAAGCACATTCAATGCTCGAACTTGAGCCACCACATCACACGCGGCTTCGCGGCCTTGTGCTGAGGGCATTCACAAGCCGTCGGATCGCTGAGCTCGCACCAGAGATCGAGGCGCTCTGCCATCGTTTAGTCGATCACTTCCCGTCAGGCCCCTTTGATCTGATCACCCAATACGCCCAGCCTGTTCCCGTGCAGATCATCGCACGGCTACTGGGCGTCCCACTTGAAAGCTGCGATGATCTGTTAAAATGGTCCAATGCAATGGTTGCAATGTATCAGGCCCGCAGAACCGCTGCTATTGAGGCCGCGGCCGTGCAAGCCACGCTGGATTTCAGCGCATTCCTCACGGATTATATTGCACAACGGCGGCGCGCGCCACGTGATGATCTGATCTCAACCCTGATCGCGGCAGAGCAAGACGGCGAAAAGCTCACCACAAATGAGCTGATCAGCACATGTATCTTGCTGTTAAATGCAGGGCATGAGGCGACTGTCCATACCATTGGCAATGGCGTGAAAACACTATTCGAAACAGACGGTTGCAAAATTACCGATGCATGTATTGAAGAGATCCTACGCTACGACCCACCGCTGCATATGTTCACAAGGTGGATCTATGAGGATATCGAAATCGCAGGTGTCCCATTGGCGCGCGGCGATCAAATCGGCTGCCTCCTAGGGGCCGCAAACCGTGATCCAGATGCGTTTGCAAGCCCAAACCATTTCGACCCCGTGCGCCCCATGACACAAAACACCAGCTTTGGGGGCGGCGTCCACTTTTGCGTCGGCGCACCCCTTGCCCGTTTAGAAATGAAAATCGCCCTCAAAGTTTTGTTTAATCGCCGCCCCGATCTCAAAATCACCAAACCGCCAAGCTATGCCAATCTCTATCATTTCCACGGCCTGTCCGAGCTGATGGTAAAATAACACTTATACGATTGGATCGCGGCGCGGCTTTGCCCGGTGAGCGGCCGCTGCGATTGACAATGTAACACTTCCGAAGAGGCCACATATAGCCCCCCAGACCTTTGTACCATCGTCGTCAGCGGCAAAGACTGGCCACCCGATGTGTTCGGTGCACATGATGGACACCCTTTGGCTCTCAAACCCTTCAACCAGCGCGCCGTTGAGCTAAGTTTAGTCAGCAATCCCATTCTAGAATGCCCTCAAGAGATACTTTGAACGAAGTCGATCACTTCGGCGGCATCAATTTCTAGGTTCTGAAATTCGAAGTTGAAAACGCTCGACAGCGAGATATGCATGCTACAATGGAACCCATCATTTAGGTCCCCAATTGCACATTCGAAAACCCGCCCTGTTATCGATTGTTCAGATTGAAAATCTAACTTTCTTAGCCCTGTAAAACAAAACTCTGCTGGAACTTGCCCGACGTACCCCTTGCCTCCATAAAAGTTCACGTGCACA
>CAKMZE010000099.1:0-482 GCA_929200295.1 uncultured Alphaproteobacteria bacterium | reverse complement strand
CCTAGCTTTTGTACGAACTGTGCGGGTTTCAATATCTGCCTAAATTGCACGGGATCTTCCGGCTATGGGGTTGCAACGTTCGGGTGGATTGTAAGCCAAAAACAAGGATCAATGAAGGCGGCATTCGTATGCTATGATATGCTTGGTAAGTTGAACGACCAACGATTACAATCGTGCGCGCATTTCACCAACTCTGACATTCTTCTTCGGAACTAGGAAGCCTGGAGGTGTATTCCGAGCCGGGATCGTTTTTGCAAGCCGTTAACATGTAAATAATTTTACCCAAGCATTTCAATCCCGAACGCCCCGTGACACAAAACACCAGTTTTGGCGGCGGTGTCCATTTTTGCCTTGGCGTATCCATTACGCGCCTAGATATTGTAGATATGACTAAAATGGAAAAGGGGTTAGTGAATTCTCACTAACCCCTCAAATTCTTTGGCTCCGGCGGTAGGGATCGAACCTACGACCAATTGATTAAC
>CAKMZE010000098.1 GCA_929200295.1 uncultured Alphaproteobacteria bacterium | reverse complement strand
GCAGGAATTGAATCACAAGATCATGTGTTTGAACAGAAATTAATGGGTGTACTGCATAGATCGTTCACACGCCAAGAGGTGCGGTAAGGTATGTTCAACTGGTAGTGCGTTAGTAAGCCACATGACCTTTAAATCGGTTGATACGATTTCAGCTCGGGGTCATACACCTCTAGTGAGCCATCGCCGATGTCGTTCCAGACCCCGTGCAGCGAGAGCGTTCCGTCTTTCACTGCGGCATTCACAAATGGGAATGTCATCAGGTTTTCGAGCGACACGAGCACGCCCAATTTCTCGAGCTCCGCTTTGCGGTCCTCATCACTGCCATCTTGCAAGCGCTCAAACCCTGGCCGAAGATTATCCATCCAGCGACCGACAAAGCTTGTCTTTTCTTCCAGCTCAGGCGCATCGCCAGAACACATGTGATAACATCCGGCAACGCCGCCGCACCCGGAATGGCCCATTACAATCAGATGCGACACCTTCAGCGCATTCACCGCATATTCCACTGCCGCAGATGTGCCATGGTTCCCGCCATCAGGATCATAAGTGGGCACAAGATTTGCGATGTTGCGATGGATAAAGAACTCTCCCTGATCCGCGCCAAACAGCGCCGTCACATGGACGCGGCTATCACAACAAGAGATCACCATCGCACGCGGGCGTTGGCCTTCATCGGCTAACCTGCGATACCAGGCTTTGTTCTCAGCATATGTGGTTGCTTTCCAGCCATGATAGCGCTTGATGAGATATTCAGGCAGAGGGCGGACATGGTTCATTGCACACTCCTATAATTTTACTCAATTCCAGATAATGCGAATTTGCAGAGATTTCGAGAGATAAAAGCACTTTGCATCAACCTTCTGGGAACCATGCCTGTGCTAGGTGGTGTTATGACTTATCAGAACACCCTTCTGGCTACTATGCCTATGCCATCTGCAGCAATTGCTGTTTTGCGTTGTGCGGATCGCTTTCAAATGAACCCAACACCGGTTGCCGGTTTGTTCAGCGAAATGCCACCACATGAGGCAGAGGGGATCATTTGCCGCGCGCTCGAAGACATGGCGTCCCGCCTAGATCAGTTGCATACCGCGCGTATGGCAGGAGATTTCGATGAGATCGCAACCCCCGCACGTCGGATTGGTGCTGTTGCGCGTCAGATCGGGCTGACAACGCTTTTTGATGCGACAGAGCATCTGGCCTGTGCGGCGCAACAAAAAGACACGGTCGCGGTTGGCGCGACATTGGCACGGCTCGAGCGGGCATTTGACATGGCTGTGTCCTACGTCTGGGATTACCAAGCCTACGAAAACATCTAGGCTCGCGGCCCCTTGGGGGTTTGCAGGTACGGCAGTGCGCGTTACTTTGGGCCAAATATAGCCCAAAGGATCTCTTATGACGCTTTCATTTGCTGTGCCAACACCTGATGCCATCCCGCTCGCGATTGTCACACCCGACACTTTAGGCGCTTTGGTTGAGACACTGCCAAGCGGATCACAAGCATGGGTTCAGACCCAAGGGTTTACAGCGGCGCTCGGGCAGCTTTGTACTTTGCCAAATGAGACGGGCGATATTGCGCGCGTTCTCGTTGGTTTTGGTAATGAAGACGCGCGCGCGCGTGGTCGCTTTCCGCTCGCCTCTGCTGCGCAAAAGCTGCCGGAGGGTACGTATTATATTGAAAGCGGGCTTACGCCTGACGCGCTTCGTGAAAATGCGCTTGGCTGGCTTCTCGCGTGCTACCGGTTTGATCGGTATCGGACGCAACCCCAACCGGCCGCAAGATTGGTTGCCCCTGACGGCATTGACGCCCAGCAGATCGAAACAATCGCCGCTGGCGAGGCGTTGACCCGCGATCTCATTAACACACCCGCCTCAGACATGGGGCCTGCGCAGCTCGAGGATGCGGCGCGCGCATTGGCCAAAACCCATAAGGCTGAGATCACCGTCACAACGGGCGAGGCGCTATTGGATCAGAATTTTCCCATGATCCATGCGGTGGGCAGGGCAAGCCCACGCGCGCCGCGTTTAATCGATATGCGGTGGGGGCAAGTGGGGCCCATGCTGACGCTTGTTGGCAAAGGCGTTTGCTTTGACACTGGCGGGCTGAATATCAAGCCCGGCGGCTCAATGGGCCTGATGAAAAAGGATATGGGCGGTGCGGCAACGGCGCTGGGCCTTGCTGATATGATCATGCGCTCAGGGTTACCGCTACGCTTGCGTGTGCTCATCCCTGCCGTGGAAAACAGCATCAATGGGGATGCAATGCGCCCGCAGGATATTTTGACCAGCCGCAAAGGTTTGACAGTTGAAATTAACAACACAGATGCCGAGGGGCGCTTGGTCTTGGCCGATGCGCTGGCGCTTGCGGATGAAGAAACGCCAGACCTTGTGATTTCCATGGCCACCCTCACGGGTGCTGCGCGCGTGGCCCTTGGCCCTGATCTCGCGCCATATTTCACTGATGATGACAACCACGCAACGCGCTTAGCGCAAGCCGGGCAAAGGGTTGCTGACCCAGTTTGGCGGTTGCCGTTTCACACACCCTATGAGGCCAGGATCGAACCCGGCATTGCGGATCTCGATAACGCGCCAAGCGGTGGCATGGCAGGCGCGATTACCGCCGCCTTGTTTTTACGGCGCTTCGTAACAGCGCCTTATATGCATTTTGATATCTATGGCTGGCAGCCAACCGCAGCACCTGCGCGCCCCAAGGGCGGGGTTGGTATGGGCGCGCGCGCAATACTCGACGCATTGCCAGAGATATTAGATCTATGAACGATCCGCGTGTCACCGCATCAAACGGTCGGGTTGCAGCGCTTGACCTAAAAGGCAAAACCACCGCAGAACAGTTTATCAAAGGGGTGGCGGCAACACTCATCGCCCCAATTGCTGACCTCTGCGATGCCCCACAAGGGGCACGCACCCGACAGCTCTTGCTGGGCAATGTAGTGCAAGTGTTTGAAGATCGCGATGGCTGGTCATTCGTGCAATCACATGCGGATCACTATGTGGGGTATGTGCAATCTGCGCAGCTTGGGGCCCATACAGACCCAACGCATATGGTCGCGACCCCCGCGACACATGCCTATGCAACAGACGATATGAAATCCGCAAATCTGATGGGCTTACCCTTTGGTGCAAAGCTTGCGGTGGTGGACGAACGTAAACGGTTTTATGAAACACCTTATGGCTTTGTCCCCAAATCTCATTTGCGGCCTCTGTCCCACCCGTTTTCAGACCCGGCCACAGTGGCGCAATTGCATTACGGCGTTCCTTATCTTTGGGGCGGGAATACGACCCGCGGCATTGATTGTTCCGGCCTTATTCAAGCAGCCCTTATGGCCTGCGGTCTGCCATGCCCTGCAGATAGCGATATGCAATGTGACCAGCTTGGGAACACACTCCCAGATGATGCGCGGCTCGCCCGTGGTGATCTGATCTTTTGGCAGGGCCATGTTGGCATGATGGTGGACAAAGACACGCTACTCCACGCGAATGCGCATCACATGGCTTGCGTTTACGAGCCGATCGTCAAAGCAATCGCAAGGATCGCCGCACAAGGGGACGGCCCCGTCCTGGCCCATAAGCGGCTATAATAGCGACCAAGCCCCCATTCTTAGGTTTAGAAATATCCCGGGGGTCTGGGGGCTGGCCCCCAGTGGAGGGTGTGTCTGGGGGCTGGCCCCCAGGGGTGGCTTTGTCTGGTGCCCAGCCAACGTGGCGTAAACCCTTCTACCCCACCGCGCGGATCAATTTACGCTCAAGAATGCGCAGCACCTGTCGCAAATCATCGCCACGTTTCAGGATTTGCCCATCCATACCGATAACCGCATATTGGCCCTGCCGCAGTCGCAGCTTTGGGCGTTTTTCAATACGGTAAAGCGCGTGCTCTGCTGTGCGCCGAAACACCGAGAATATCGCCACATCACGCAGCGCGCTCATCCCATAATCACGCCACTCACCAGCCGCCACCATCCGCCCATAAAGCGCAAGGATCGGCGCGAGCTCTGTCCGGTGAAAATGGACATGTTGCGCTGTGTTCATCTGTGAGGGGGTGATCTGTTCCATAAGGTTAGGATTGTTATCTTTGCGGCACAAATCAAGCCATTATCGCAAATCATCAGGGCGCCATGGAAGGATCACCTTGAAACCGCAATCTTGCCACATTTTTACTATTTTTAAATCATTAGCAAAAGTAGCTACCTCGGCGCTGTGATTTTAGCCCCCACCCAGTTTGCAGCGTCGAGGGCCTTTTGCGATGCTCACCCACATCTTAAGCCGCTAATTTCGCCCTGCGCGTTGACCAAAAAATTCAAACGATCGGGCATATAATCTTGCGTAACAATACTCCCCGGATGGATAACACGGACAGCTGCAAGGATCTTAATCTGTTCAAGCGCAGTCGCCTTTTTCCCAATTAAAATAGCATATGATATGGCACCACAGGTATCATCGGGCCCCTGAGGGTATGCCGTTGGATCAATCGCCGGGATAGCAGGAGTATTACCTTGGGCAACCGTATGGCTGCAAGCCGCGATTAAGGTAACACTTAGGATCAAAAAAAATAAACGCATGCCTGCCTCATAAGAATGTTTGTTATAAAAACTAGAATCAGGTTTTTGTGTATGTGGCAACACAAGCTTTTTGAGCTACGGTCTTGAAATCTGCTATAAACTGCCCGAACCTAAAGCCGTTATATAAGGGAGAGAGATGTGATGAGAACCCGTGCCGCAGTTGCTGTTGCCGCAGGACAACCGCTTGAAATTATGGATGTAAATCTCGAAGGACCCCGCGCTGGTGAGGTCTTGATCGAGGTAAAAGCAACGGGTCTTTGCCATACCGATGAATTCACCAGATCGGGTGACGACCCTGAGGGAATTTTCCCCGCAATTTTAGGCCATGAGGGCGCGGGCATTGTGATTGAGGTCGGCGAAGGGGTGAGCACGCTTGAAGTGGGCGATCATGTCATCCCGCTTTATACGCCCGAGTGCCGCGAGTGCGAATATTGCTTGAACCCCAAAACCAACCTGTGCCAAAAGGTGCGCGCGACCCAAGGCCAAGGGCTTTTGCCGGATGGGTCCACGCGGTTTTCAATGCTCGATGGCACGCCCATTCACCATTACATGGGCTGTTCGACCTTTGCCAATCACACGGTTGTGCCAGAGATCGCACTTGCCAAAGTGCGCAAAGATGCGCCGTTTGATAAGATCTGTTATATCGGCTGTGGTGTCACAACAGGTATTGGCGCTGTGATCAACACGGCCAAGGTTGAGATCGGCAGCCGTGGTATTGTGTTTGGGCTTGGTGGCATCGGCTTGAACGTGATCCAAGGGTTGCGGCTCGCAGGTGCTGATCAGATCGTTGGTGTAGACCTTAATGCGTCCAAGGCGGATATGGCCACGCATTTTGGGATGACAGATTTTGTAAACCCAGCCGAGGTTGATGGCGATCTGGTGGCGCATTTGGTTGAACTCACCGGTGGTGGTGCAGATTATACCTTTGATGCGACAGGGAATGTGCAGGTCATGCGCACCGCACTTGAGGCCGCACATAAGGGCTGGGGTGAGAGCATCATCATCGGCGTTGCCCCCGCAGGTGCTGAGATTTCGACCCGGCCATTCCAGCTGGTGACAGGCCGCAGCTGGCGCGGCACCGCCTTTGGTGGTGCAAAAGGCCGGACAGATGTGCCTAAGATCGTGGATTGGTATATGGATGGTAAGATCGAGATCGATCCAATGATCACCCATAAACTAAGTCTTGATCAAATCAACGAAGGCTTTGATCTGATGCATGCGGGCAAATCAATCCGCGCTGTTGTCGAGTTTTAAGCCAGCTTAAGAGGGCGCTAGGCTCACAAAGCTAAGCGCTCTCTTCAATCACTTTGCGTGCAACGCGGAAGCATTCCAATGCTTGCGGTACGCCGCAATAGATCCCGATCACGTGAATAATGGCGCGGATTTCATCCTGCGTCACACCATTGGTAATCGCACCCCGGCAATGGATTTCCCATTCATGCATTTTCCCTAATGCGCCGATCATCGACAGGTTCATCATTGATCGGGTTTTGGCGTCGATCACATCGTCGCCCCAACCGAACCCCCAGCACCAAGCGGTCATAGCCTCTTGGAAGGGGCGTGTGAAATCATCCGCGGCGGCGAGGTTCTTTTCAACATATGCCGCACCTAATGTGGCTTTGCGCTGCTCTAATCCTTTGAGAAACAGGTCTTCGTTAAATGTGCTCATGTCTTAACCCTTTAGCTTGATTGCGACGTTTTTGGTCTGGACGTAGTTCCACAGGGCCTCGCGGCCTTTTTCACGGCCATAACCTGATTTGCCATAGCCACCAAAGGGGGTTTCGACCCCACCTGCAAACCATTCGTTGACAAAGACTTGGCCCGCACGCAATTGCCGCGCGGCTGTAGTCGCGCGGTCGATATCACGGGTAAAGACACCACCCACCAGACCATAAGGCGTGCCATTGGCTATTTCGATGGCCTGCGCATCAGAGCTGAATTTCATCACCGATAGCACAGGGCCAAACACCTCTTCGTTTGCGATGGTCATATCGGGCGTAACATCTGTGAGAACGGTTGGCTCAAGGAACGCACCGGGGATATTCATCTTGCGCCCGCCAGTGGCGACTTTTGCGCCTGCGCTTACTGCATCGCTGATCATGCCAGCGGCACGGTCACGCTGCGCCTCAGACACCATCGCGCCCATTGTTGCGCCAAATTCAGGTTGCTCGATCCCGGGTTTCACGGTCAGCGATTGCGCAACACCCGTCACGCGCTCAACCAATGCGTCATGCACGCTGTCATGCACGATGACGCGCGACATCGCAGAACAGACTTGGCCCGCGTTAAAATAAATGCCCCAACGCACATCGTTCTCAAACGCGTCAAGGTCGGCATCATCATGCACAATCGCGGCTGATTTCCCGCCAAGCTCAAGCACACATGGCACAACATTCTTTGCCGCAGCCGAGGCGATGGCGATGCCTGTTGGCACTGACCCGGTAAAGACGATCTGATTAACATGCGGATGTGATGATAGGGCGGCACCTGCCTCGTGACCCAAACCGCACAGAATATTCACGGCGCCCTTAGGCAGGCCTACGGCTTCGGCCGCATGGGCAAACCATGCGTTGGTCAGCGGGGTCAGCTCTGGCGTTTTGATCACGCAGGCATTGCCTGTCGCTAATCCAGCGGAAAGCGATCGCGCGGTCATCTCAACCGGGTAATTCCATGGGATAATCTGCGCAGAAACACCAAAAGGCTCATGCGTGGTAAAATCAAAATACCCCTTCCCAAGCGGGATCGAGCGTCCTTCAACCGTTTCGGCCTGATTGCCGTAATATTCGAAATAGCGTGCCGCGCCATTGATCTCGATCTTGGCCTCCCAAAGCGGCTTGCCCTGTTCAAGGGTTAAAACCTCGGCGATCTCATCAATGTGATCGAGCAGATATCGCCCGATTGCCTGCACCATGCGGCCCCGCTCCACCGGGCGCAGATCAGATAATGCACCAGACAGATGCACCGCGCGCGCGGCCATCACAGCACGGTCAACATCTGCGGCATCTGCAAGCGCCTGCTCAGCGATTTTCTCGCCTGTGCCGGGGTTGATAATATCAATGCGCCCCGCGCCGCCATCGACCCATGCGCCATTGATGTAGTTTTGCCAGTAGTCTTTCATGATGCTGTTATCCGATGCTGATAGAGATGATCATAATGCGGTTTCATACGCCTGTGGACACGCTTGACACGCTCAGGGGCGTCATTCACTTCGATATAGCGTCGCGTTTGTGGTCTCAACCCGGTTGAGGTTTTGAGGTTGGCATGAAAACTGCCGCCATCCCACCAACTATACGTGCTTGTATCTGCGCCCGGCTCCCAGCTAAGCGCCTCGGGCAGAAATGGGATGCCAACAGCATCACAAAAAGCGGCAACCATGCCTTGGGGATCTTCGAGCAGGTCGTCGCTATCGATCACAGGCGGTGGTGTATCATGAAGCGCTGTGAGCAGATCAAACAAGGCGCGTTGTTCTGGGAACCCGACCTCGAGCTCGTCAAAATCGGGCCATTTATCATACATCGATGAAATGGTTTTAGCGGGATCGCGGATCAGGAATGCATGGGTGAAATTGCCCAGAAACGCGGGCGTCCACATGTGGTTGATGTAATGGGGAAAGTCCTTGAGAAACACTGCCCCCTTTTGCGCGCGGGTCTGGATATCCTCCCAAACGCTTTCAATCGTCAGGCCCGGCGTGGTCTTTTCGCCGGTTTTATAGCGCGGCCAAAACGGGTCCTCGCCTTGATACCACGCTTCACCAAAGGGTTCGTGCAGGCAATCCAGGTCACCGCGCTGGCGCATCATCCATTCAAACGCGGTCGAGGTGGACCGCGGCACGGCCCAGAGCGCAATGATCTTGTTCATCGTAAGCTTTCCAAGAGTTGTCCTTGTGGGGTTGTTGGCGCGATCCCGAGGTCTTTCATAATGCGCCAGTAAAGCGCGATGTCATGGCCGATCACAGGTTTCCCCAGCATTGCCTCAAGATCGCGCGCCAAATGCAAGGGGCGCTGTGGTAGCCCATCCGGCCCGCTGCGGAAATTGCACATGCCGTTGATCAGATAGGCATCTGCATCAGGCGCCTGCTCGGCCACATATTGAAAGCTTTGCTTTGCCAGATCACCATCAAAGATCCAGCGCTTTGCGTTCACGGCGTCTTGGTCAGGAAACCAACCTTGGTCCACGAAATTCCCGGCCCAGAGCACATCAAACCCGGCTTCGCGCAGGAAACCAGCCGTGCCCTGCCACCAGTCGGGCCAGTGGTAGGCCGCGTTCAGCGCCACCTTTTCGACGTTCATGGCGCGCAGGGCTTCGACCATTGCGTATCCGGCCATATGGAACCGGGTGTTGTATTTATCCGAGAGTGCCGCGCAGTGATCCCGAATGCCAGTCACACCAAGCCCGCTGGCATGGACCCAGTTTGACCCAACCTGCCCACAGACATCGACACCGTTGCGTGCCATGCAGTGGACAAAATCCTCCATCATGCCAAAGTTCTGCTTTCGCTGATCCAACCCATGGGCATAATCAGGCACATGGAGCATCCAGCCATGGACGCCGACCGTATCCGGGCTCATCCGCAGGAAATCTGAAGGGGCAGCGTCATAGTCAAACGGTGGGCAGGTAAAGCCCACTTGATGTGGGAATAGCTTTTGTTCTGCGGTCCAGGTTTCGGGCATCATGATGGTATGGTCTCACTATCGGCGGTGCCGCTGAATTTGGGCAAACTGTCAGTAATATGAAGCCAGGACAACTGTTCCTCAGTATAGCAATGTAGCTCGGGCGTATAGCTGTCAGGATGATCGAGGCTCGCGGCATAAAGATGAATTTCGCCTGGCCACTGTGTGCTTTCAAAGCTCATCGGGCTGCCACAGGTCGGGCAAAAGCTACGGGTGGCATGGGCTGAGGATTTGAAATAGCTGCGTGCGCCTGTCCATGCGACATGATCCGGCGCAAAGCCCATCCATGCGACCATAGGGCTTGAGGCCGCCCGGCGGCAGCTTTCACAATGACAAAGCGCTGTCCATATTGGTACATCTGCGAGACTGTAGCGCACTGCGCCACACAAACAGCCGCCTGTTTGTGGCAGATCAACCATCGATGGCCTCACGCATCCAGCGTTGCAAATGCATTACGGGATGTTCCGAGTTCACGCCACCGCATGGATCAATGACCAAGGGTCCGGGGCGATAGCCTCGTGATTTCAGCCCGCGATGCACGCTTTCGACAAGATGTATGTCTTCTTCTACCGTAGTTGCGCGGTCTTGCTGGGCAAGGCGCCGCACTCTTTCATCATCCGCCCCACCAACAGAATACCAGCCGCGCCACACAACCACATGATCTGCATCGATTGCGCGCCAGTGATAAGTGTTCAGCACATTGCCCGGATAGACCTGAAATGAAAACATCGGCCAGAGAAACCAGCTGGAATATTCATCATAATGGGCAAAGCCTGAGTGGATATCATAGGTCATATCATCCAAGCTTTGGCATTCGGTGGTATGGCGCAGGCACATGCCTTGCGGTTGGATGTCGTAGGTCTCTGGTTTGACCACACCGTTGGCAAATGTGGGATGATTAAGCGAACAGTGGTAGCATTCGGAATAATTTTCGACCGAGACCTTCCAATTGCATGTCTCGGGGATATCGACCCATTCAAGCGGCTTGAGAACGGCCCAATTAGGCACCCATGTCTCGAGCTCTTGGCGTGCGTTGGGGAACCAGTCCTCCAT
>CAKMZE010000097.1:9372-10311 GCA_929200295.1 uncultured Alphaproteobacteria bacterium | reverse complement strand
AACTGCGTCGCAGGCATATCTGAACGGGGGTCTTGATAGAGAGGGACCAATTCATCAAGCGCACGATCACCGATCACAACACCCGCCGCATGGGTTGAGGCATTGCGCAACAGCCCCTCAAGCTGCTGCGCATAGGTCAAAAGCCGGTCTACGACCTCTTCTGACTTGGCCTCTTCGCGCAGGCGCGGCTCATCGGCGAGCGCTTTTTCAATGCTGACAGGCTTGACCCCTTCGACCGGGATCATTTTTGACAGGCGGTCCACCTGCCCATATGGCATTTGCAGAACGCGGCCCACATCACGCACAGCGGCTTTGGACAAAAGCGCACCAAAGGTGATGATCTGGCCGACTTTGTCCCGGCCATATTTTTCCTGCACATAGCGGATCACCTCTTCGCGGCGGTCCATGCAGAAATCAATGTCGAAATCCGGCATCGACACACGTTCAGGGTTCAAGAACCGTTCAAACAAAAGCGAATAGCGCAAAGGATCAAGATCCGTGATCAAAAGCGCATAAGCCACAAGAGATCCCGCACCAGAGCCACGGCCGGGGCCCACCGGGATATCATTATCCTTGGCCCATTTGATAAAATCGGCAACAATGAGGAAGTACCCCGGAAAGCCCATCCCTTCGATGATATCCAGCTCAAACGCGAGGCGCTTTTCATAATCCGCGACACTCGCCGCATGTGGAATAATCGCCAGACGATCACGCAAGCCTTGCTCGGCTTGGCGGCGCAGTTCCGAGACCTCATCATCTGCAAATTTCGGCAAAATCGGATCGCGTTTATAGGCCTTGAACGCGCAGCGCTTTGCGATTTCAACTGTGTTTTCAATCGCCTCAGGTAAGTCAGCAAAAAGCGTCACCATCTCTTGGGGTGATTTGAAATAATGCTGCGGCGTCAACCTGCGGCGGGGTTCTTGCTGATCGACATAGGCG
>CAKMZE010000097.1:1761-9362 GCA_929200295.1 uncultured Alphaproteobacteria bacterium | reverse complement strand
CGCCTTCTGCGATGCAAATCAGCGCATCATGCGCCTCATAAAGATCTGTTTTGGGAAAATACGCATCATTGGTCGCCACAAGCGGAATACCTTTGGCATAGGCCATTTCAATATGGCCCTGCTCTGATGCTTTTTCAGCGCTGGGTTGCCCGTCTTCACCGGGGTGGCGTTGGAGCTCAATATAAAACCGATCTTGAAAGAGCTGGTGCAGGCGATCAACGAGCGCCTCGGCCTTGGCCTGCTGCCCATGTTGTAAAAGCCGCCCCACAGGGCCATCCGGCCCGCCAGACAGGCAGATCAACCCCTCTGAGTAGGTCCCCAATTCATCCAAACTGACCTGCGGCAAAGCCCCGTCTTGCGTGAGATAAGCACAAGAGTTGAGCTTCATCAGGTTCATGTAGCCCGCTTCATTCTGTGCCAAAAGCACAATGGAAGCAGGCGGGTCAGGGCGTTTGCCGGGCTCGGGCGCGACATAGCAAAGATCAATCTGGCAGCCGATAATGGGTTGCACCCCGGCCTTGGCCGCGCCTTCTGAAAATTCCAGCGCACAGAACATGTTATTGTGATCTGTCACAGCCACCGCGGGCATCTGATGGTCTGCCGCAAGTGCGGGCAGTTTTTTAATCGGAATCGCCCCTTCCAAAAGCGAATATTCGCTATGGACACGTAAATGGATGAATCGGGCTGTGCTGCTCATAGCGGTATCTTAATGACATTTACCTGCGGAATGAACGGCAAACTTTGCGCCCAGCCATTTGTTTGACTAAGCCCGTGACAATCGCCATCTATAAGCTATGTCAGACCCTTTGAATGCCTTCTTCTTTGCGATCTCAGACCCAACGCGCCGCGCCATTGTTGAGCAATTGGCGGCAGGTGAGGCATCGGTGTCAACACTCGCCGCACCGCATAAGATGGCACTGCCGACATTTATGAAGCATCTGCGTGTTCTTGAAAAAAGCGGTCTGGTACGCACCGTGAAAAAAGGTCGGGTCCGTATGTGCCGGCTTGAAGCGGCCTCATTAATGACAGCGCAAGGCTGGCTCGCTTGGCAGCGCACGATTTATGAGCGCCAGCTTGATCAATCTGACCAGCTCCCCCTTGCGCTGGAAACAGATCCGCTGTGAGAGGCGTAAAAAGGCTTGCACTTAACAGCGATCCTCGCTTTCATAGTACATAACAAAAAGGGCTCGCCTGTCTACGCCGCATCGACAGCAAATCTGCCCAAACACCATCTGGTAACGCGGCAGGTTTACATTATGAACGTTGCGTTTCTTCTCAATGGGGAGGCAGTGACAGTCAAAACAGCGCCCACGCAAACGCTGCTTGACTGGTTGCGCGAAGACCGCAAGCTTTGTGGCACCAAAGAAGGCTGTAATGAAGGGGACTGCGGCGCATGCACTGTTATGGTGACCGACGCGGATGGCAGTGTCCGGGCGCTGAATGCCTGCATTTTGTTTTTACCACAGCTACACGGCAAGGCGGTGCGAACCGTTGAAGGGCTATGTGGGCAGGATGGCGCCTTGCACCCTGTGCAAGACGCGATGATCACCCATCACGGATCACAATGCGGGTTTTGCACGCCTGGATTTGTGATGAGCATGGCCGCAGCCCATCAAAATGGACAAGAGGATCACGATGATCAGCTTGCAGGTAACCTATGCCGATGCACAGGCTATGCCCCGATCATCCGCGCCGCTCAGGCCGCGGCAAAAGAACCCGTGCCTGCATGGCTCGATGATCATGCGCGGCTCTTACAAACGAAGGTGGGCGAAAACCGCCCACCCTACATGCCTGACACGCTTTCTGCTTTAGCGGATTGGTATGCCGATAACCCAGATGGCACATTGATCGCGGGTGCCACAGATGTTGGGCTTTGGGTGACCAAGCAGATGCGGGATTTGGGCCCGGTCGTGTTTTTGGGCGGATGCGACGCCTTGCAAGAGATCGAGACGACTGCAACCCATTTCCACATCGGCGCGGCTGTGCGCATGACGCAGTTGCGTGAGGCTATAGGCGATGATTACCCCTCATATGCAGAGCTGATCCGGCGCTACGGCGCCCAGCAGGTCCGCAATGCCGCCACGTTAGGCGGCAATATCGCCAATGGCTCGCCAATCGGGGACAACCCACCGGTGCTCATCGCGCTAGGCGCCACATTGCATTTGCGTCACCGCACGCAGACACGCAGCATGCCTATTGAGGATTTTTTCCTTAGCTACGGTAAACAAGACCGCGCACCGGGCGAGCTGGTCACAGGCGTCACGATCCCGCGCGGGCAGAATAATCTGCGGTGTTACAAGCTGAGCAAGCGTCTTGATCAAGACATTTCCGCCCTCTGCGGCGCATTTAACCTAATCATTAAGGATGGCATCATTCGTGACGCGCGCATTGCTTTTGGTGGCATGGCTGGCATTCCAAAACGCGCCATTGCCGTTGAAAGTGCGCTGATCGGTCAGCCTTGGTCCGAGGCGACGCTGACGCAGGCTTGCAAAGCATTTGCAGCCGATTTCACCCCGCTGTCTGACATGCGTGCCTCGGCCGCATATCGGCTTGAAGCCGCGCAAAATATGCTGAGACGGTATTATGCGGATCTCAATAGTCTACATACAGATATTCTGGAGGTTAGCGCATGAGTGTTGCAAAGCCTCTGCCCCATGATGCTGCTGCTTTGCATGTGACAGGGCAGGCCCGTTACGTTGATGACATCCCACTGCCCGAAGGCGCATTGCATTTGGCCTTTGGGCTATCGCAAACTGCCTGCGGGACGATCACCAATGTGGATCTGAGTGCTGTGCGTGCAGCATCCGGTGTGATTGACGTTCTCACGGCAGAGGATCTGCCCTTTAGCAATGATGTGTCCCCGTCGGTTCATGATGAGCCGCTGCTGGCAAAAGGTGAGGTTCATTACGCAGGGCAACCGATTTTTCTTGTGATCGCAAAAAGCCACAAAGCGGCGCGCAAGGCGGCCCGTTTGGGCAAAATTGCGATCAGTGACGACACGCCAATTCTGACGATTGACCAGGCGCTCGCTGCAAACAGCCGATTTGAAGATGGCCCACGGGTCTGGGTCAAAGGTGACCCAGATACTGCTCTCAATACCGCACCCCATCGGTTGCAAGGGCAGATCACCATGGGTGGGCAAGAGCATTTCTACCTCGAAGGGCAAGCCGCACTCGCCATCCCGCAAGAAGGCGGGGATATGTTAATCAACGCCTCGACCCAGCATCCGACAGAAATCCAACATAAGGTCGCAGAGGCGCTGGGCCTATCTATGCATGCTGTGCGCTGCCAAACGCGCCGTATGGGCGGTGGGTTTGGTGGCAAAGAAAGCCAAGGCAATGCCTTGGCCGTGGCCTGCGCAATTGCAGCGCGCGCCACAGGGCGGCCGTGCAAGATGCGCTATGACCGTGATGATGATATGATCATCACAGGCAAGCGCCATGATTTTCGGATCGCATATGATGTGGGGTTTGATGCTAAGGGGCGGATCCTGGGCATTGAATTTACCCAATACGCGCGTTGTGGCTGGGCGCAGGATCTGTCTTTGCCGGTGGCTGACCGCGCGATGCTGCATGCGGATAACGCGTATCATCTCAAGGACGTGCGCATCACATCGCATCGGCTAAAAACCAATACGCAAAGTGCGACGGCCTTTCGCGGATTTGGCGGGCCGCAAGGTGTCTTAGGGATTGAGCGCGTGATGAACCATATCGCAACAGATCGCGGGCTTGATCCTGTGACGGTGCGGCAGCGTAATTATTATGCGACAGGCACAACAGCGCAAACGACGCCCTATCACATGCCTGTCACAGATTTCGTGCTCAATGATCTGACCTCGCGCCTGCTTTCCACCTCAGATTACGCAAAACGGCGTATGGCGGTATCTGCTTGGAACGCGGAAAACCCGATCTTGAAAAAGGGTTTAGGCTTTGCGCCTGTGAAATTTGGCATTTCATTCACGCTAAGCCACCTGAACCAAGCGGGCGCATTGGTGCATGTCTATCAAGATGGGTCGATCCATCTTAACCACGGCGGCACTGAGATGGGGCAAGGCCTGTTTCAAAAGGTTGCCCAAGTCGCGGCACATCGGTTTGGCGTGGATGTATCTGCGGTGAAAATCACGGCGACGGATACGGATAAAGTCCCCAATACATCCGCCACGGCCGCCTCATCTGGTGCTGATCTGAATGGCATGGCTGTGGATGCCGCCTGCATCACGATCAAAGATCGTATCTGCGCATGCCTTGCGCAGCTATATCACTGTGCCGCAGATGAGATCGTTTTTGCTGATGGTCAGGTGCGCATTGGCACGCAAACCATCCCCTTTGATCAGGCCGCGCGTCTTGCCTATCAAAACCGTGTCAGCCTTTCTGCCACCGGGTTTTATAAAACCCCTGATCTGAGCTGGGACCGGATCAAGGGCGAGGGCCGCCCGTTTTTCTACTTTGCCCAAGGGGCTGCCTTAACCGAGGTTGTGATCGACACGCTGACAGGTGAAAACCGGATTTTGCGCACGGATATCCTGCATGATGCTGGCGCCTCTCTCAATCCTGCGATTGATCTGGGGCAGGTCGAGGGCGGCTTTGTCCAAGGTGCTGGTTGGCTCACCACGGAAGAGCTCGTTTGGGATGATCAGGGGCATTTGCGTACCCATGCGCCATCAACCTACAAAATCCCCGCATGCAGTGACAGGCCAGATGTATTCAATGTCGCACTTTGGGATCAGCCAAACCCTGCGCAAACGATCTATCGCTCCAAGGCCGTTGGCGAGCCCCCCTTTATGTTGGGTATTGCTGCGTTCTCGGCGCTTGCAGATGCTGTTGCATCCTGTGGCCCTCATGACCCAGATCTCGATGCTCCTGCAACGCCAGAGGCTATTTTCAATGCCATTGGCCGCGCACGCGCATGACATCCGCAAACTGGATCACTGTCACAATCAAAGAGACGAAGGGCTCTGCCCCGCGCGATAGCGGGGCCGCGATGCAGGTCTTTGCGGAGGGTCAAACTGGCTCAATCGGTGGTGGCACCTTGGAATGGGAGGCCACCCGCATCGCCCGCGATATGCTCATGGATGCACCCCAAGACGCGACATCACGCGTCTTTCCTTTGGGTCCCGCGCTAGGGCAATGCTGCGGCGGCACCGTGACCTTATCCTTTGAACGCGGCGCAGCTATCACGCCGATTACAAACTGCCCGCTTTGGATATGGGGCGCTGGGCATGTCGGGCGCGCGGTTGCTAAGGTGATCGCCCCCTTAGAGGACCGCCGGATCACCCTTGTTGATGATCATACTGACCGCCTGCCCTCTGCGTTGCCCGCAACTGTTGCGCCTCTGGTAGCCGCAACAATGCCGCGCGCCGTGCGCCATGCCCCGCAAGACGCGGCACATCTGATCATGACCTACGCGCATGACATTGATCTCGCCCTGTGTGATGCGCTCTTACACCACGGGTTTGCACAATTGGGGCTTATTGGATCGGCAACAAAATGGGCGCGGTTCCAAAGCCGCTTGCGCGCTATGGGACACACCGACACAGAAATATCCCGCATTACATGCCCCATCGGTGATCCAAAGCTCGGAAAACATCCGCAAGTGATTGCAATTGGCGTGGCTTCTGCGCTTTTATCGCAGTGAATCGCACGATGCCCCGGCAGATGAGGACCCAATGACAACACCGCTTTTGACGCTCAATAGTCTCAGCAAGGCTTATCCCGGCGTGATCGCCAATCAAGACGTCTCATTTGAGATTATGCCAGGTGAAATCCACGCGCTCTTGGGTGAGAATGGGGCGGGAAAATCCACGCTTGTCAAAACGATCTATGGTCTTGTGACCCCAGACAGCGGCGAGATGACACTTCTTGGTGCGCCCTATACACCCGCAGCCCCTCATGCGGCGCGCAGCGCAGGGGTGGCGATGGTGTTTCAACACTTCTCGCTTTTTGACGCCTTGAACGTGGCCGAAAACATCGCCTTGGGCATGGAGACCCCACCACCACTGCGCGCCATCGCAGACCAAGTACGCGCGGTTTCAGCCAAATACGGCCTGCCACTTGATCCAGACCGGATCGTTGGCGATCTCTCCGCAGGTGAGCGGCAAAGGGTTGAGATCATCCGCTGCCTTTTACAAGACCCAAAGCTTTTGATCATGGATGAACCCACAAGCGTCTTGACCCCCAAAGAGGTCACGATGCTATTTGAAACCCTGCGCAAACTTGCACAAGAAGGCACAGCGATCCTCTATATCTCGCATAAGCTCGAAGAAATCCGCAGCCTTTGCGAAACGGCGACAGTGCTGCGGCTTGGGGCTGTGGTGGGCAGTTGTGACCCGCGCGAAACCTCTGCACGCGATATGGCCGAGCTGATGGTCGGCGCCAAACTGGCCACCCCACAAAAGCGCGATACCGCCGTTGGCGCTATCCGTTTTAGGTTAAATGACCTGAGCGCCACTGCCCCGCACCGCTTTGGCACCGCACTCAAAACCGTAAATCTTTCCGTGCGCGCAGGCGAGATTTATGGCATCGGCGGCGTCGCTGGCAATGGCCAGGACGAGCTGGTCGCAGCCCTCTCTGGCGAAATGAAAACCGCCGCAAATATGGTGGTGTTGAACGGCGACCCTGTTGGCCACCTCAACCCAAATAATCGCCGGGCGCGTGGGTTTTGCGCAGCCCCCGAGGAACGCAATGGCCATGCCGCAGCCCCCGATATGACCCTGATCGAAAACACGGCTCTGACAGCGGTGACCCGCGAGGGGTTGTCAAACCGTGGTTTTCTGCGCTGGGACAAAGCACAAAGCCTTTGCGAGAAGATCATCGCAACATTTGACGTCCGCACGCCAAGTGCCGCCAATACAGCGCGCTCCCTCTCTGGTGGCAATCTGCAAAAATTCGTCATCGGCCGGGAAATCTTACAAAGCCCCGATGTCTTTGTCGTCAACCAACCCCCCTGGGGCGTTGATGCCGCCGCTGCCGCCGCCATTCGCCAAGCCCTGCTTGATTTGGCTACAAAAGGTGCGGCCGTCATCGTCATTTCACAAGACCTCGACGAGCTGATGGAAATTTCTGACTATTTCGCAGCACTTAATGGCGGCCACCTCTCAGACCCGCAGCCGATGCAGGAGCTCACAATCGATCAAATCGGCCTCATGCTCGGCGGCGCTGACATCACTGAGGCACAAAAAGCAGGATAAACCGCCTCATTCTTAGGTTTTGAAATATCCCGGGGGTCTGGGGGTTGGCCCCCAGGTATCGGTTCGTCTGGGGGCAGGCCGCCCCCAGTGGCATGATGATAGGCAATTGCCAGCACCTCATTCGCCCCGTAAACTAGCGCAAACGAACAAAGGTTTTACCCCAATGAACACGACATCCCCCAATTCATGGGAACAGCGCGCAAACGCGCATTCTTTTTACGGTTTCACTGATCTGCCGACGATTGCAGAGCGTGGAACGATTGTCCTTAGCCACGGTAAAGGACCTTATGTCTATGACATGCATGGCCGCGAATACCTTGATGGCAATTCTGGGCTTTGGAATATGGTTGCCGGGTTCGATCACAAAGGGCTCGCCGAAGCTGCAAAAGCGCAATACGACCGCTTCCCCGGATAC
>CAKMZE010000097.1:0-1751 GCA_929200295.1 uncultured Alphaproteobacteria bacterium | reverse complement strand
GCGCAAGCCGCAGCGGCGCAAAATTCTCACCCGTGTGAATGCCTACCACGGCGTCACAGCGGTCTCGGCCTCTATGACTGGAAAGCCCTATAATTCCGTCTTTGGCCTGCCGCTTGATAACTTTATCCACCTGTCGTGCCCACATTACTGGCGCTTTGGCAAGGACGGCGAAACCGAAGCCCAGTTCACCCAGCGCATGGCGGATGAGCTTGAAGAGACCATCAAACGTGAAGGCGCCGACACCATCGCGGGCTTTTTCGCAGAGCCCGTGATGGGCGCTGGCGGTGTGATCCCCCCATCCGAGGGGTATTTCCAAGCAATCCAACCGATTTTGCAAAAATATGATATCCCCTTGATCGCAGATGAGGTGATCTGCGGCTTTGGGCGCACCGGCAATACATGGGGCTGCGAAACCTATGACTTTATGCCTGATGCGATCATCTCATCCAAAAACCTGACCGCTGGATATTTCCCGATGGGGGCCGTGATCTTGGGCCCTGAGTTAAGCGATCGTTTGCAGGCCGCGTCCGAGGCGATCGAAGAATTCCCACACGGGTTCACCGCCTCTGGCCACCCCGTTGGCTGCGCGATTGCGCTCAAAGCCATTGATGTCGTGATGAATGAGGGGTTGATCGAAAATGTCCGCACCCTCACCCCGCTTTTCGAAGAGGGGCTCGCCCGGCTCGCCGAAAACCCAAATATCGGGGAATGGCGCGGCAAGGGTCTCATGGGCGCGCTCGAGGCTGTCGCAGACAAAGACACCAAGCGCCCCTTTGACGGATCGCTTTCCGTGTCTGAGCGGATTGCAAATGCCTGTACTGATCAGGGCCTCATTTGCCGCCCGCTTGGGCAAGCCGTTGTGCTATGCCCTGCGTTTATTCTAACGCCTGCGCAAATGGATGAAATGTTCGCCAAATTAGAACGCGCGCTCAAAGGTGTCTTTGCAGAGGTCGCCTAATATTAACAAAAGAGCGTCACGCGCAGCCATGCGCCAAAGAGGATAAAAGTCATGAGCGATACGCCCGCAGACCCGCGCCGTTTCAATATTCTCATCATTGGGCAATCGGGCAGATTGCAATATGAGGCCATTGTTTTCGCGGCGTCTTTGCGGGCGCAATCGCCTGGTTTTTCAGGCAGAATCATCATTGCTGAGCCGCAGCCCGGACCCAATTGGAACGATGATCCACGCATGTCAGATGAGATCAAGCACGTTCTCATTGATGAATTTGGCGCAGAAATCGTCCCCTTTGAAAACAAATACTTCGGCCAATCCTACCCTTACGGCAATAAGATCGAAGGCTTATGCGCACTTCCCGCAGGTGAGCCATTTGTATTCTTTGACACTGACACTTTGATCACAGGCGATCTATCGCGTGTGGCGTTTGATTTTGACCGCCCCGCCGCCTCAATGAAGCGCGAGGGCACGTGGCCAGAAGAAGAGCTGTACTGGCCCGGCTATACCGCCATTTGGAAATCGCTCTACGATAAATTCGATCTCGACTTCGCAAGCAGTCTCGATCTGTCGCAACCTGATGAATATTGGGAACGCTATCTCTATTTCAATGCAGGTTGGTTTTATGGTGCTGACCCCGCTGCGTTTCACGAAAAATTCCTAAACTACGCATTGGCTATTCGCGATGACACACCAAAAGAGCTGGTGATCCAGTCGCTTGACCCTTGGCTCGATCAGATCGCCCTTCCGCTTGTTATTCACGCATTAGGCGGTGGCAGACCCGGACCAGAGCTTGATG
>CAKMZE010000096.1:2181-10328 GCA_929200295.1 uncultured Alphaproteobacteria bacterium | reverse complement strand
GAAGATTGAATCAGAACTTACATCAATTATGAATCCTGAATCTCAACACGCCCTAAGGCACACACCCGCGAAAACCGCCAAGGCGACAATGCCGCCTTGGTGCTCTGCATTGAACGATAGCATATGAGCGCGCAGCGCCAAGAGCCGCACCACAGTGGGTTAAACAATCAAAATTACATACAAACCACTTTGAACATTGTTATATAGCCCCTATGTGAGAACAAAGCCCATTATGATAAGGCCCTAAAAACATGCACCTTTCTTCCCCTGTTTATGACGCAGATACAGCCCGCAACACTGAATTTGGCGATCTGCCGGAATGGAATCTCGACGATTTGTACCCCGGTGAGGACAGCCCAGCGCTTGCCCAAGATCTCGCTTGGCTGGAAAAAGAATGCGCCAGTTTTGCCGCGGATTACGAGGGGAAACTCGCGACACTTGATGCGGCTGGTCTTCTTAATGCGGTGCAACGTGATGAAAAGCTAAGCATGATCGCAGGGCGGATTATGTCATATGCGGGTCTGCGTTATTATCAGGTCACGACCGATAGCGCGCGCGCCAAATTTATGGCTGATATGCAAGATAAGATCACCGAAATTTCAACACCTCTCGTGTTTTATAGCCTTGAGTTCAACCGTCTTGATGATGCGCATCTCGCAAACCTTCTGACCCAAAATGCAGATCTCGCGCGGTATAAACCGCTATTTGATCGCATGCGGGCGATGAAGCCATATCAGCTTTCTGATGAGCTGGAAAAGTTTTTGCATGATCAATCGACTGTCGGTGCCGCCGCATGGAACCGTTTGTTTGACGAAACAATGGCCGGGCTTGAGTTTACGGTTGCAGGCGAAACACTGAACCTCGAGGCGACGCTGGATCTGCTAACGGATCATGATCGTGCGAAACGCGAGGCTGCGAGCCATGCGCTCTCGGATGTGTTTCAAGCCAATATCAAAACCTTTGCGCGGGTGCATAATACACTGGCCAAAGAAAAAGAGATCGAAGATCGCTGGCGCAAAATGCCGACCCCACAGACGGGGCGGCATCTGTCTAATCATGTTGAACCTGAAGTGGTCGAGGCATTGCGCAACGCGGTAGTCGCCGCTTATCCGCGGCTTTCGCACAGATATTACAAGCTAAAGGCCAAATGGCTGGGGCTTGAGCGCATGCAAACATGGGATCGCAACGCGCCATTGCCGATGGAATCGGATCGTCTCGTGAAATGGGATGAAGCCCAAGACACTGTGATGAAGGCTTATGCAGATTTCGCCCCTGAAATGGCGGATCTCGCCGCCCCCTTCTTTAGTAAGGGCTGGATTGATGCGGGGGTAAAGCCGGGCAAGGCACCGGGAGCTTTTGCGCATCCAACCGTCACGACAGTTCATCCTTATGTGATGCTCAACTATCTTGGGAAACCACGCGATGTGATGACACTTGCCCATGAGCTGGGCCACGGCGTGCATCAGGTGCTTGCCGCAGAGCAAGGCGAGCTATTGGCCTCAACACCACTGACATTGGCTGAAACCGCATCGGTCTTTGGCGAGATGTTGACATTCCGCAAGCTCTTGGACGAGGCAAAGGACGATCAAGAGCGCAAGGTGCTGCTCGCCGGTAAGGTCGAAGATATGATCAATACGGTCGTGCGGCAGATCGCGTTTTATGACTTTGAATGCAAACTTCATGCCGCCCGCTCAGAGGGTGAGCTGACACCAGAGGATATCAATGCGCTGTGGATGTCTGTGCAAGCGGAAAGCCTGGGCGATGTGTTTGATTTTCATGAAGGTTACGAGACGTTTTGGAGCTACATCCCCCATTTCGTCCACTCCCCATTTTATGTCTACGCCTACGCGTTTGGCGATGGATTGGTGAATGCGCTATATGCGGTTTATGAAGATGGTGATCCTGATTTCCAAAGCAAATATTTTGCGATGCTCAAAGCAGGCGGATCAAAGCATCATAAGGATTTGTTGGCCCCATTTGGCCTCGATGCGTCAGACCCAAAATTTTGGGATAAGGGGCTGAGCATGATCGAAGGGTTTATCGATCAGCTTGAAGCGATGGAAGACTAATGTCGGAGGTGGGCAAATTGCCCACCCTACAGATTGGGGAGTATCCGAAACTCTGTGTATGGGGATCAGCCCATGCGGTTTAATCGGTTCATTGATTGAACCGTTCGTTGTATAGAATAGCGAATTGATTTCTGGCATCAACCCACTGCCTTACAGAACTTCCTTTCTTTTCAAAATTGCGGATAGCCAGATAGATCAGCTTAATGGCGGCATCATCGGGTGGAAAACTGCCGCGTGTTTTGGTGGTTTTTCGAATGACACGATTCAGGCTCTCAATCGCATTGGTCGTATATATGATTTTTCTGACGGCTGGTGGGAAGGCAAAGAACGGGATAACCTCTTGCCATGCACGTCGCCAAGCTGGTGCGATTGACGGGTATTTTTCACCCCATTCTGCCTCAAAATCTACCAGTGCTTTTTCCGCGGCTTGATCATCGGTGGCTTGATAAATTTGTTTGAGGTCTGTGGCCACGGCCTTGCGATCTTTCCAGCCGCAAAAGTTCAGAGATTGGCGTACTAGATGCACGATGCAGGTCTGGACAGTCGTCTCTGGGTAGGCCGCATTGATCGCCTCTGGGAAGCCCTTGAGACCGTCCACAACCGCAATCAGGATATCTTCTAGCCCGCGATCGCGGAGGTTGTTCATAATCGAGAGCCAAAACTTGGCACCTTCGGTGTTGGCGACCCACAGGCCCAGAACCTCACGTTCACCGTCCGAATTGACGCCCAGGGCCACGTAAACCGTTTTATTTTTAACCTGTCGGCTCTCTGCGTCGCGAATTTTGACACGCAAGGCATCAAGAAAAACGATTGGATACATCCGTTCCAGCGCACGGTTCTGCCAATCGTTGACTTCACCCAAAACGGCATCTGTGACCCTGCTAATGAGATCGGCGGACACACGTAGGCCGTAAATCTCTTCGAGATGTGCACGGATGTCCCGCGTCGATAATCCAGCGGCGTAGAGGCCAATAATCTTATCATCCATCCCGTCAATCCGCGTTTGGCCTTTCTGAACCAATTCGGGTTCGAAACTACCATCCCTGTCGCGTGGGATATCAATTTGTACCGTACCGTCATTGCCCTTAAGCCTCTTGCGGCTGGTACCATTACGTCGATTGGCCTACTGATTGGGAGGTTCTGCGTTTGGCTCATAGCCCAGATGTTCGGTCAGCTCGCCACCCAACATCCGCTCCATCAAGCGCACCTTGAGGTCTTTCATCAGACCCGTGGCACCCAGCAAATCTTCGGGCCGGTCAACGCCGCTAAGCAGTTCGTCTAAAACCTTGTTTGATATCGTCATTGTATTCATGCTCCTTCGTTCGTGAAGCATGCACTGATTTACTCATACACAAAAGATCGGACACTCTCACAGATTGTGGTATATTTTGGAGTGTAGGATGGGCAATTTGCCCATCTTCCCTTAATCAAGCTCTGTCCAAGGCCATGGTTTTACTTCACTTCCAGCGGTCAAATAACGGACCGCCTTGGCCATCCAGACACCCATTGTTGTGCCAAACTCTTGTAACTGTTCATTCGGCTCACGGTGATTAAATACCATGATCACAAACTGCGCGATCGTCAGCACCCACAGGAATGACTGCGCAAAGGTCAGCAAAACCGCAATCATCACCATCCAGATCACGCGCTGCCAAAGTGGTTCAAAATCGCTTTGTTCATCGCTCATTTGTTTACTCCTCCCCTGCCGCATAAACCATATCCATCATCTCTTGCGTGCCCTTTGAAAAGCTAAGCGGGCATGGATACGGCTGATGTTCCACAATGCTCTTACAAAAATTCTCAACCTGAAGCACATATTGATTTATCGCAGGCCATCTTTCGGTCACCACTGTTTGCCCATTATTCTCAAGCCTCAACTCAGCCAGATCATGCACATTCGCATTAAAGGGGCAGGTCAGGGTCAGCACGCCTTTACTCCCATGAAACACAATGTTTTGACGTGGGAACATTCGCATTGAGACAATCGCACTATAGGTAAAGCTCTGAAATTGCGCTGTGACTTGCGCAAAGACATCAACATCGTTCTCATACCTGATATGCGCGTAAGGGACGGACATGCAGTCCTCGCCGGTCACAAACCGTGCCGCCCCAAAGGTATAGACCCCGATATCGGGCAGGCCGCCGCCGCCCGTCTCTGAGCGGTTACGGATATTCTCATGCGCGCCTGCGTTATTATAACTAAACGTCGCATCAACATGAATTAACTGACCAATGGCCCCGCTTTGAACCAACTCACGCGCGCGCAAAAATTGCGGATGATGGACGATCATAAAGGCTTCGGCGGCAAGTTTGCCGCTTGCCTCTTGCGCTGCGATCACTTGATCAAATTCATCCGCAGCAAGCGTCATCGGCTTTTCGCATAACACATGCTTGCCTGCGGAAAGCGCCCTGAGCGTCCAAGGCACATGCAAATGATTTGGCAATGGGATATAAACCGCATCAATTTGCGGATCCGCAAGCAGCGCATCATAATCATCGAAAACCTGACACTGGGGCGCAAATGCCAGAACCCCCGCAGCCTTTTGCGGGTCTGAGGTCGCAAGTGCGGCAAGCTCTGCGCCCTTTGCTGCATGGATTGCAGGGCCCATATGCTCACGAGCGAACTTTGCAGCGCCTAATATCCCCCAACGTATTGCCATCATCGCTCCTTTTGTTAGGGGCATCATTGCCAATCCATAGGCGAGATTCAACGCCTGAAATAAAAAGACCTCTTTCAGCATAACTGAAAGAGGTCCCCATTTCGCACACTCAAACGATCATATTAAGCGGATGCAAGCATCCCTTTTTCCGCGGCCAGCGCATGCATCCGGTTTTGCAGCTTTTCAAAAGCACGCACTTCGATCTGGCGAATACGCTCGCGCGATACATCATATTGACCGCTGAGATCTTCGAGCGTCACCGTTTCCTCCGACAGGCGGCGCTGCACCAAAATATCCTTTTCGCGATCATTGAGCACATCCATCGCTTCGGTCAAAAGCGCGCGGCGCACATCCATTTCATCATGGGCTTCATAATCAGCGGCTGTGTTCGCGCTTTCATCCTCGAGCCAGTCTTGCCATTGCATCGTGCCCTCACCATCGGTGCTGACAGTGGCATTGAGCGAAGCATCACCACCCGACAAACGGCGGTTCATTGATACGACCTCATCCTCGGTCACACCGAGATCTTGCGCGATACGCTCAACATTTTCAGGGCGCAGATCGCCATCTTCGAGAGCACCGATCCGCGATTTTGCCTTGCGCAGGTTGAAAAACAGCTTCTTTTGCGCCGATGTTGTCCCAAGTTTTACCAATGACCATGAGCGCAGAATATATTCTTGGATCGACGCACGGATCCACCACATGGCATATGTCGCCAAGCGAAACCCCTTTTCAGGGTCAAAGCGTTTGACCGCCTGCATCAGGCCTACATTCGCCTCAGAGATCACCTCGGCCTGCGGCAGGCCATATCCACGGTATCCCATTGCGATTTTGGCAGCTAACCGCAGGTGTGACGTGACCATTTTATGGGCGGCTTCCGTGTCTTCATGGTCAACCCAACGCTTTGCAAGCATGTATTCTTGCTCAGGCTCCAGCATCGGAAATTTGCGGATATCCTGCATATAGCGGTTCAGGCCTTGTTCTGGCGACGGCGCTGGAAGTGTATTGTATGTGCTCATTCTTATCTCCCCAATGCGATATTGATGGCCTATGTTTACGGGCTTAACATAGATGTAGGATTGCGCATCTCACGTTTCAAGACGCCCTAGTGATAATTTATGAATGATCTATTAACCTTCTGTTGGGAAAGGCCACTGATAACAGCCAAGCTCACACCATTGGGACAAATATTTCAGTTCTTACTGGCCAACGCCTGATGTAACGCTTCCATATCATTAGGGAGCGGGGCTTCAAACTTTAGCGTCTCTCCAGACACCGGGTGCTGAAACCCTAAAGATGCCGCATGCAAGGCCTGCCGGGTAAAACCATGCGCAGCATCCGCGCCTGCGTCCCCAATAGCCTGAGCCGAGAGCTTGCGCCGCCCGCCATAGACCGGATCACCGATCAACGCATGGCCAACATGGGCCATATGCACACGGATCTGATGCGTGCGCCCTGTTTCCAGCCAACACTCGATCAAGCCCGCCGCCTCCGGCTGGCCGAAGCTTTCAATCACACGCGCGCGCGTCACAGCGTGACGCCCCTGCTCAAACGACACAGCCTGCTTTTGCCGGTCGGTTTTGTGACGCCCCAAAAAGGTTTGCACCTTGAGGATATTACCCGGTTCAAAAGAGACACCTTTGACCCCGCGCACACGCGGGTCATGCGATGAAGGCACCCCGTAGCACAGGGCAAGATAGCGTCTTTCAACTGTGTGATCGGCAAATTGCTTTGCCAGACCATGATGCGCCTTATCCGATTTTGCAGCCACAATCAGGCCACTGGTGTCTTTATCAATCCGGTGCACGATGCCGGGGCGTTTCATCCCTCCTACCCCTGACAGACTGTTCCCACAGTGATGGATCAACGCATTCACCAATGTCCCACCGGGCGTTCCGGGGGCCGGGTGCACGACCATCCCAACGGGTTTATTGACAACGATCACGTCGGCGTCTTCGAACACCACTTCTAGCGGGATAGCCTCGGGGCCGATGTGGCTTTCTTGTGCTGTCGCGACAGAGATCTGCACCTGCGCACCTGAGGCCACGCGAAACCGCGGGTCTTGCACGACGCCACCGTCGACCTGCACAGCCCCCTCTGCAATCAGCTTAGCCAGCCGCGACCGTGACAACGCGTGGTCTTGCGGCACATCCCGCGCAAGCGCTTTATCAAAGCGCGGCGGAGGATTATCCGCGATCTCGATGGTAATGATATGATCCATAAGCGCGCTCTACCCGGTTTCCAAATCTGCGACCAGCCCAAGAGAGGCTTTACAAGCGTAAATACACACACAGATGACAAAACGCACGCAATGCGGTAGAGTGCCCCTATAAATTTGAGACATTTTGAGGAGTCATTACATGTCACGCAAGATTGTTGTGTGCCTTGACGGCACTGGAAACGAAATTGAAGCCAATGAATCAAATATCCTACGGCTCTATAAATCACTTGAGCGATCTGAAAACCAGCTGGTGTATTATAGCCCCGGCGTTGGGACTTTAGACACAAGACCCTTCTCGCGGGTTATTCTGAGCAAACCCAAGCTGGTGCTCGGGCTCATTGCAGGGCTTGGGTTAGAAACAAATGTGCTGCGCGCCTATGCATTCTTATGCGAGAATTACAGCAAAGGGGACCGGCTCTATTTCTTTGGTTATTCACGTGGTGCTTATACCGCGCGGGCACTTGCGGGGTTTATCAATGATTTCGGCCTCGTCGCCCCAGAAGAGCTGCATCTCATTGCGCCTGTTTTCCGCGCGTGGCGCAAAATCACCGACAAAGACCCAAGACGCGCCCATGCCAAACTGCGCATGTTTGAAAAGGCGTTTCAGGTCACGCACCCATCAATCCGCTTTCTGGGGCTCTGGGATACGGTCAGTTCATTGATCCGCATTCGGTTTGGAAAGGGGACGTTTCTTGAGTTTGGCACACATTCTAGCGTGGATGAAAACCCATCGGTTGAGGCCGTGCGCCATGTGCTGGCCATTGATGAAACCCGCAGGTTCTTTCGCCATCAGTTCTGGACACCGGGGCAAACATATTACGGCACAAGGTTTAAGAGCAAAAACAACCCACCCCCGCAAGACGTCAAACAGGTTTGGTTTGCGGGCACACATACGGATGTCGCAGGCAGTGTGAATGAAGCCGAATCCGGGCTGGCCAAAATCACCATGCAATGGATGCGCGAAGAGCTTGATGGCTTAGGCGTTGACCATCTGGCCTTTCGGGACCGGATCTATAACAGATATGTGCTGGGCAAAGAGGATAAGGTCACCAAAAAGATGGGGCTGGATATCGCCAAACCCGATCCACATGCGCCGCTGCATAGCCAAATGCGCAATGGGTGGTTCCTGCTCGAACCCTTCCCCAGACTGCGCCGCAGATCCCGCTGGCCGAAGGTGCCCAATATCTTTGGCTATTA
>CAKMZE010000096.1:1337-2171 GCA_929200295.1 uncultured Alphaproteobacteria bacterium | reverse complement strand
GGTCAGATATCCACCCAACGGTATTTGCCCGGCGCGACAAGCCCGAAAACGGTTATGATCCCAAAAATCTAAAGGGATTTTAGGGCGTCATTCAAAGCGCCCAAGGCCAGCGTCAAGAAGGTGTGTAATAGTGAAACTGGTCGAGCCAATTTTTATTGACGCTCATTGGAAGCCCATGAGGGCTGTCAAAATATAGAAAACTATTTTGAAACTGTTCCCTATGGTCCTCATTGAATTGACTACTTTGAACTATGAAAAGCCACATATTATAAAACCAAAATACCACACGATCATGATGTCCTGTCGGCGTCCCATCTAAATGTTCGCTAATTACGCGCTCTGTGGCACCAAAATAGGCGGCAAGACCTTTCTCACTCACAGTGCTATTTAAAATCTGAGGGTAAAGATCAGGACGGATATGTTTTGTAATGACCAACGTGACCATCACATGTAGTCGCACCCAGTTTGGTTGCGTGTGATTTAATACTTCATCACTCGCTAATGCGATGGACGACAATATCTTATCGATATCACGCAGTGAAATTGCGTTGCTGCGCGCCGCAATCTCAATATGCTGACGCAGTGGCGTGTAAATATGATCTGGCAGGCCCATCTCAGGCGCAAGATACGCCAAATAGGCCAAGATCACCGAGGTGTCTTGCCCACTCACCTTACATTCTGTTGGCAGCTCTAGGGTAACATGGATGAACTTCTTGAGGTACTCACCCGCGTCAATCCCGGCCCCATAACGGGCTTTGACGCTATTTTCCAACGCCTTCAAATTGACGCCAAGAACAAAGCTCACCCCAGGCACGGAAAAGAAATGCTTGATCA
>CAKMZE010000096.1:475-1327 GCA_929200295.1 uncultured Alphaproteobacteria bacterium | reverse complement strand
CCTCTAACACCTCGAGCGCGTAATCTGGGCGGCAACGATCCAGCTCATCAATCACGATGACCAATGGCGCGTCTTACAAGCGGCAGTTCAGCGGGTAAATTATTCTTCTGGGCTACAAAGCTGAAGGAGGTACGCGCGGTTATCCTCAGTGAACATATGCAAGGGGGATGACACCAATGAAAAACTATTGATGGCACAATAGGCTTTGGACGCGCCAATAATATCAGTTATTCTTTGATGGCTGGCGCGCATTACACTGGTTGCATCTGTCAGGTCTAGGTTAGCGTCTTCGACAAAAATAGCGAATTCTTTCCGTTTTAATCGCCCCGCCAATGGCCCACCAAAATCGACATGGTGCCCGTTGTCATCAAAAGCCCAAATTAAACCAGAAAAACGCACATTTTTATGCCCGACATTATAAACATGGTCCGGTCGATCAGGAAAAGGGGTGATTTGCATGGTGGTATCAAAAGTGCTGCAGCCACTCAAGATGCCCGCGAGTATAAAATTTCTTATATGCATGTCAGTATGTAAATTCCGATTAAAAGCAAATCTAAGGATAAATGGGAACTAAGTAAATGCAATATATAATATATTGCTTTATACTTAGACGAGGTGTGAAAATCAACCACTAGAGCGGTTCCTGTTCATCTTGAATCGTAAGGGATTCCCTTGGGCGTGATTTTCTGATTCCTTGGTGGTCAGGAGGATCGCTTCATGCCCGCACCGTTGTCACCGGATATTCGCAATCGTTTTCAGGTTCTGCACCTGGAAGGTCATTCGGCGCGGGAGATCGGTCGTCGCTTGCTGATTTCGGCTGCAACCGCCGTTCGGTTTGGAGCCTGCCTGCAG
>CAKMZE010000096.1:0-465 GCA_929200295.1 uncultured Alphaproteobacteria bacterium | reverse complement strand
CGATATCTGTGACCTCTTCACACCAGATGAATGTTGGAACTTCCTCGCAAATGCAGGATATGCGTCAACATGAAACGGAAACGCTCTAAGTGCCTTACTGGTTGGTTTGCGTTGAAGCGGGTCATCATCGCCAAACCCAACCTTATACAAATCAACATCCGGCTCTGGCGGTAAAATCTTCATGCAACCCTCACAAATGTATCAGCACGCAACTTATAGGGTGTGTGATCAAATCATTCAGCTTATGGCTGATATTCGCCGCGCGCATGTATCTGAGGAGTAAAATAAAAAGGAAGGGTGGTACCACCTCCTGGTCTCGAACCAGGGACCTCTTGATCCACAATCAAGCGCTCTAACCAACTGAGCTAAGGCGGCACTGAACCGGGATTTAGCCCCAAGAGGCGTTGATTGCAAGACCTTCAAAAACTAATCTGCCGTGCCATTTGAAGTGTTTTAGAATTGCCG
>CAKMZE010000095.1 GCA_929200295.1 uncultured Alphaproteobacteria bacterium | reverse complement strand
GGGCGTGGCAGCGGCGCAACCCGCAAGCTCCCTCCTACAGAGCGGCGTGCCATTGAAATTCTCGAAGCAAAAGATAACTGGACAAAGCCCGAAATTCGCAAGGCTTATAAAGCGCTTATCAAGGTCTTACACCCTGATATGAATGGGGGAGATCGCAGCCAAGAAGATCAACTTGCCGAGGTTGTTTGGGCCTGGGATCAGATTAAGGACAGCCGCAGCTTTAAAAATAAGTAATCGATTTTGCTTATTTTGATTGCGCGTGAAAAATACTGTCGCGTTCAATACGCCATTTGCGCGTTTGTAAATGAGCAATAACAAGCGTTGCCACCCATATAATCAAAAGTAATGGCGACCCGAACAATGTCATAGCAACAGACAAGGGGCCGAACATTGTCCCATATAAAGGAAGCGCGAATGTACCACCGACGACTGAGGCCATAAATGTGACGATAACGGTGCCAATCGCCATCTTTACCCAGCCCTGCCAGTTCTCATGCCCAAACCAATCTCTGCCAAGATAGAGACCGCAAGCCGCACCGATACCCCCTGCAATAATCGCCCATATGTCATAATTTGAAAGCGGGCGTAAAATTTCCGTCCCACCACCCAATTGCGTAACAACAAATAAGCAAACGGCGGCACCAAAGATCGCAACGACGAGAACAGAAAGCAGAACGCGGCCCTCGCCAGACGACATTTTATTGGGAAAGCCCCTGAATAGCACAATCATTCTCCGCCTTGTACACCGCAGTTGCGGCATAGCTTGTATTTATTTCAACATTAATAAACTGGTGAACTTTTGAGCACTCTTTCAAAACGGTGAATCGCATATAAACGACATGTTTTCCAGTGCGTAAAATCTATACGCGGGTTTATCGTTCTACCAATCGGCAATATTTATCAGGTATACGGGCAAAACCTGCAAATTATATCCTAAAAAATAATTCTAAATCATAGGTTTGTAATTTTTTTTGGCATTGCGATCTTTCACACCCTTCCCCTTGCGGCACAGCACTATATGTTGCATTTCAAGTACATCGAAAATGACCCAAGAAAGCGCGACAAATGGCTGACGGCACATCAAATGCTATGGACAAACCCTCCGAAGAGATTTCGGTACGTGAGGTATTTGGCATTGATAGCGATATGAAGATAAAGGGTTTTGCCGAGCGTTCAGACCGTGTGCCGGAGATTGATACCACTTATAAATTCGATCCCGATACGACTTTGGCTATTCTTGCAGGCTTTGGCTATAATCGCCGCGTGATGATCCAAGGCTATCACGGCACGGGTAAATCCACGCATATTGAACAGGTTGCTGCACGGCTCAATTGGCCTGCTGTCCGCGTGAATTTGGATAGCCATATCAGCCGGATTGATCTTATTGGTAAGGACGCCATCAAGCTCAAAGATGGTGTTCAAGTTACAGAATTTCATGAAGGCATCCTACCGTGGGCATTGCGCAATCCGGTTGCGATCGTTTTTGATGAATATGATGCAGGCCGCGCCGATGTGATGTTTGTTATTCAGCGGGTGCTTGAGACAGATGGCAAGCTGACCCTCATGGATCAAAACACCATTATCACGCCGCACCCGTCTTTCCGCCTGTTCTCAACAGCCAATACAGTTGGCCTGGGTGATACGACCGGGCTTTATCACGGAACCCAGCAAATCAACCAAGCACAAATGGACCGCTGGTCATTGGTTGCGACGTTGAATTACCTGTCAAATGATGCAGAAGCCGCGATCGTGTTGGGCAAATGTCCACATTACAACACCGAGGCAGGGCGCAAAATCGTCAACCAAATGGTCACGGTTGCCGATCTTACGCGTACAGCATTTATGAATGGCGATCTTTCAACCGTCATGTCACCCAGAACAGTTCTGGCTTGGGCTGAGAACGCGCGCATTTTCCAAGATGTCGGCTATGCATTCCGCCTGTCTTTCCTCAACAAATGTGATGAGCTTGAGCGCCAGACAGTGGCCGAGTTCTATCAGCGCTGTTTTGATGAAGAATTGCCAGAAAGCGCTGTGAGCATGTCACTGGCATAGTGGCGTCAGAGCTAGTAACCCAGTAAAGTTATTAGGCAATTCATCGCCTACAGTGCAAAGCATAGCGCTTTGCACACGTTAAGGCAATACATCACTCCACTCACATTTACCCAGGGTTGTGATACGGCCCTAAAAATGCTTGAATAGAGGCTTTGGTAAGCCTCGCTTAAGTATAAAGTTATATGAAAAGCTTATCATCTTTTGATCGTACTGAATTGCAAAGAAATATACCTATGTAGGAATTGAAATGCGGATAACAGTTTGCCTTATGCTCGCTAGCCTGTGCCTAAGCGCCTGCGGAGCAAGCACGACATCATCGGGCACACAAGAGCCTTATCCATATCAAATCCTTGACAGTACACGTGCTGGAAATAGCACTTTGGGCGGTGTTGCATTTCGCGCGAATGGCACGTCCGGTGCACGCAATATTACACAAACCCGCGGAGCTCTCGATCATAGCGATGGCAAAGTAACGCTTATTGACGGAACATATACATTCACAGCAAGCGATGATGACGCTAATGGGGAATTCAGTGACGGGGCAGCGACCGCGCGTATCGATACAACGCGGCTTTCAGATGATTATACATATATGCGCGCCTATGATCTTATCTATACTGCTTCAGGCGTAACATATGACACCTACGGTATTTACGGTATCGTCACACAGGCCAGTGATATGCCCATAGCAGGCACTGCAAATTTTATCGGTGAGGCCACAGGTTTAGTGGCAGCGGGCACAGACGGTTATGATCTGACAGATGGGACAAGCACTGTCGCCGTCAATTTTAGAACAAATGCAGTCACGGTCACACTCTCAGACTTCACCAGCCGCAACCAAACAACGGGGGCCGCAGGTGGTGCGCCTCTTGATACAATCACCGCATCTGGCATGACCATTAATGGCAACCGTTTTACCAACGGCACGATCACAACCCGCAATAACGGATCCGTTGCAAACCTCACGGGCGATGGGACCTCTACAACCGCGCAGGGCATATTCTACGGTTATGATGACAATAATGCGGCCCCAGCGGAAACCGCAGGGATTATTTTAATCGAAGGCGATGATGGCCTAATTTATGGGACATTTATGGCCAAGTAACAGCTATAAATATATTTTCATGTAATGAACAGTGAATGCAAAATGCACCATCGGCTTACGACACATCTTAAATGGGTATGTGCTTTGACCGCGTTGATCGGATGTTCTGCCATGTCAGAAAGCAAAACCTGCCAGATTACCCCGGGCGCGGACCGCACGTTGTCGCGCACATTATGCAAGAATATCAGCGCTGGGTTTGCAACACTCCCCTACACGCTCGATCATGTTGTCATTCACCGTTTTGATCGCGCCGTGATTAAGACCACGGTCCATTACATCGATCATCACGGTGCGTCACATGCATCTGACAAGTTGACGTTCACCCAATGGGACGAACCGCTTTCTATTAGTTCAACACAAACCTTTTCTCGCGCCATTCTACGGACACTAAAACCGGAGGGCTTATAATGCTCCCTACATATACCTATGATGAAATTGCCTACCAGCTCACAGACAAAGGATGGGAATTTTTTGACGAAGACAGACACCATTTTGATGTCCGTACAGGTGGTACACTCACATATGATGCTTCTGATCTGAACTCTGCCGGGCGTCAGTTCGCAAAGGCCGCATTTGATGCATGGTCTTTGGTGACAGGGATCAATTTTGTAGAGAGCTTCAATAACCCCGCTATTGTCATTAATCATGGGAGGAGGGGCGCTG
Organism: uncultured Alphaproteobacteria bacterium; assembly: GCA_929200295.1. Classification (GTDB taxonomy): domain Bacteria; phylum Pseudomonadota; class Alphaproteobacteria; order Rhodobacterales; family Rhodobacteraceae; genus Yoonia. The sequence goes on along the minus strand of CAKMZE010000095.1, from coordinate 6,963 downwards.
GCGCATTTGAGAATTCAACGATAGATAGCAACGGTCATATCATCTATGCTGAAATCACAATTTCAAGGGATTGGATTAGAAACGATTGGTATACTGCTGTAAATGGAGACGTCATTGTCAATTACGACAGCTATTCATTTCAGACATTCACCCATGAGATCGGTCATGCCTTAGGTCTTGCGCATGGGGGCGATTATAATGGCACTGCCACCTACGCAGACGATGCGCATTACGCAAATGACAGCTGGCAGGCGACGATCATGTCGTATTTCAGCCAGTCTGAAAATACCGCCATTGACGCAAATTACGCTTATGTCATGACACCGATGATCGCAGATATCATTGCGGTACACGATCTATATGGCGCGCCAACCCATGCCAATGCAGGCAACACGATCTATGGTCATGGTGGAAATACAGGCACTTACCTCGACCAACTGGAAAACGCGTCATACCCGATCGCGTTTACAATCTATGACACGAGCGGCATAGATACGCTTGATTTGTCATGGGTCACCTCTGATCAGAATATCAATCTGCAAAGCGAAGCAATATCAGACGTTGACGGGCTGAAAGGCAATCTCATCATCGCGCGTGACACTGATATCGAAAACCTTACATCTGGCAGTGGCAGCGATAAACTATACGGCAATAGTCTCGATAATAAAATCGTTGGCGGCGGTGGGAATGATCTTATCACTGGCGAGGCGGGTAATGATACGCTCTATGGTGGGCAAGGGAACAATACGCTGAATGGCGGCGCGGGTTATGATGAGCTGCGCGCGCTAACCGGGCACAATGAAATCTCTGGTGGGACGAATAGCGATTTCCTCCTTGGCAGTTTCCAAACCGATCAGCTGGACGGCGGGAATGGCAATGATGTTATCATCGCTGATGCGAGCCTTGTTCTCGGTGGATCTGATCGCATCATCGGTGGAACACAAAACGACCTGCTCATGGGCGGGCGCGGGGCTGACACCTTTGTTTTTCGCCCCGGCGATGGGGTTGATACCATTGGCGTTATCAATGTTGAGGATGTCGATTATTCATCAACAACAGGATATTCTGCGACCATTACAGGTGCCGACTTTGAAACCGGGATTGATAAGATCGAGCTGGATGGTTTCACTGGCTTGAACAGCAACAATGTTCTTTCATATTTCACGAGCGGTGCTGATGGTGCTGTTTTCAGCGCCCAAGGTACGCAGTTCACACTCTATGGGATTTCCGCAAACGATCTGACGAGTGATGATTTTATCTTTGTCTAATCTTCAATTGGTGCTCTCTCGCAATCACGGCACCAAGCTGATAAGATATCGACATGAGCACAATCAAAGATCTCTTCGTAACACCCATCTATCAAGCCAAGCTTGAAAACATTGATCCTGCCGAGCTCGAGCAATCCTGCCTTGTGATTGCCGAGGACGACATGGCAGGCCAAGACTGGTGCGAGACGCATGCCTTTCCCGGTTATACGTCTTATGCCTCGCTCACTGATTTGCCCTGGCGGTTTCCGATCTTCAAAGACATCGTGACCACGCTCGACGCGCATGTTGCCAAGTTCGCTAAATCTTTGCATTTCGATCTTGGTGATCGGGCGCTGGTGCTTGAGGACATCTGGATCAATATTCTGCCTGAGGGCGGGATACACACAGCCCATATCCACCCGCATTCTGTGATATCCGGTACAACCTATGTCGCCATGCCCGAAGGCACATCGGCGATCAAATTCGAAGACCCGCGTTTGGCGATGATGATGGCCGCACCTCCGCGCATTGCAGATGCGCCTGATCACCTGCGCCCCTTTGTTTATTTGCAACCTCAGGTCGGGGATGTGTTGCTCTGGGAAAGCTGGCTGCGCCATGAGGTCCCGATGAACATGGCAGAAGATGAGCGGATTTCAGTCTCGTTTAATTATAAGTGGGCATAGGGCATCCGCTCACGTCTCTGGCATATATGAGAACCGATCAAACGATGCTTCGCGTGCTTGCCCCGTCGCATCATAGGCCACCATCCCCACAAAGGCCCCAGTGAATGAGGCGTGCTCTCCCCTGCCCCCTTCATCAGAGATCACGGATGCATCTAACACCGGGCCCGCCTTTTGCCACGTCCCTGATTGCTGCACCCAAAACTGTTGCTCAGCGCCGTTGACAGTGACACAAAGCCCAACAGGGCCCTCATCCAAAACCAGCTCAGCCATGGGAAAGCTCAGGTTGCCATCGGGCCAATCGCCTGCGCAAGAGAGGATCGTTAACACGCGCGAGCCATCACTGGCCGCCGTCACCACAAGCGCATGGAACTTGTGACGATTATAATATGTCGTGAGCCCGGCACCCTGTTGATAGGTCGTTGGATCAAACTGTACCTGGGTCTCTGCGCGGTAGCGCGCATGGCACTGGCGCCGCGCGATTAGCGCTTGTTCAAACCAGCTTCCGATACCTTCACGCCCCCGTAAGACAAGCGCGCCGCCCTTGATGTAGAATAGCCTGTCTGGGTCCGGGGTCCGCAGCCATTGAAAATCAAGCGGAAGTGTTTCGTCAAACTGATATGTAATCGGCGTATCTGGTGCTTGGGTCACAGCAACAGGTGCTTGCACCTCGTCCGGTACGATTAACCCACCCTGATCAAGGTAGAGCCAATCATCCGCGCCCCAAACCACACGGGCGATCCCCGTCTCACGCCCTGTCGCACAAAACGCCCCATGCGGGCCTTGCTGCGGGCGTCCCATAAGGAACGTATGATAATGATCGCCCCAATGGGTCTCAACGTATTGGCCGTGCCCTGTGCGCTGCACGGGCACATCCGCCTCCTCATGACAAATCACATGTAGATCAGGGTGGTCCTCGTATGGGCCGTGGATATCGCGTGCACGTGCAAGGCTCACCGCATGGTTATAGCCCGTCCCGCCCTCAGCAGTGGTAAGATAATAATACCCATTGCGTTTAAAAAGATGCGGTGCCTCGGTCAGGCCGCGGGATGTGCCCGGATAGATATTCGTGACAGGACCAATCAACCCCTGATCTGGCGACCATTCTTGCAGTAAAATTCCGTCAAACGCATCATGCGCAGGGTTGCAGCCTGTGCCCTCGCCCCGATGGTTCCATTGCATATTCACAAACCATTTGCGCCCGTCATCATCATGAAACAACGACGGGTCAAACCCGGACGCATTCACAAACCAAGGGTCCGACCAAATGCCATCAATCGTGTCGCAACATGTGATATAATTTGGCGCATCTTTAAACGCCCCATCAAGACGTTTGATATCCGTATAGATCAGCCAAAATTGCCCATCCGCATAGCTCAAACAAGGGGCCCAGATCCCGCCGCTGTCTGGGTTGCCCCGCATATCAAGTAGTGCCGCCCGGTTCAACGGGCGTGCCACCAGCGTCCAATTCACGAGATCCTTGGAATGATGGATCTGAACGCCCGGATACCATTCGAATGTCGAGGTCGCGATGTAGTAATCCTCGCCCACTCGGCAAATAGAAGGATCAGGATTAAACCCCGGAAGGATCGGATTGCGGATCATTGTCACACCCTGTTCTTACGCGCCATTATCAAGCTCTGATGAGGCCGCCCAAAGATTGATCTGCTCTTCATCCGCATATTCATCAATTGCCTTGAGCTCATCTGCTGTGAAATCGAGATTTTCCACAGCGCCCGCGCAATCAATCACTTGCGACGCCTTTGAGGCCCCGATAAGCGCCGTCGTAATCCCCCCATCACGCAGCACCCAGGCAATGGCCATCTGTGCAAGCGTCTGGCCCCGGCTTTCTGCGATCTCATTAAGCTTGCGAATATTACCTAGCGCCTGATCTGTGAGCATTGAGGGAAATAACGATTTGCCTTGGCTCGCGCGCGATCCATCTGGAATGCCCCCAAGGTATTTCTTGGTCAACATGCCTTGCGCCAATGGCGTGAAGGCGATCGACCCGATGCCCAGCTCTTGCAGCGTGTCCTTGAGCCCGTCCCGTTCGACCCAGCGATTGAGCATATTATAAGACGGTTGGTGAATAAGACAGGGCGTGCCAAGATCGTTTAAGATCGCGACAGCCTCGCGTGTGCGCGCGGTGTTATAAGATGAAATCCCCGCATAAAGCGCGCGGCCTGAACGCACGATGTAATCTAATGCGCCCATGGTTTCCTCAAGCGGGGTCTCGGGATCAAACCGATGCGAATAGAACACGTCAACATAATCTAGCCCCATCCGTTTCAGCGATTGATCACAAGAAGCGACAAGGTATTTGCGGCTGCCCCATTCGCCGTAGGGGCCAGGCCACATATGATAGCCTGCCTTCGAGCTGATGATCAGCTCATCGCGGTGATCGCGGAAGTCCTCAGCCAATATCGCGCCAAAGGCATACTCTGCCGATCCCGCGGGCGGACCGTAGTTATTGGCCAAATCAAAATGCGTAATGCCATGGTCAAATGCAGTGCGGCAAATATCACGCTTTACCTCATGCGGCGTATCATGCCCAAAGTTATGCCAAAGCCCAAGCGATATCGCAGGAAGCTTCACACCCGAGCGCCCGCATCTCCGATAGACCATCTTATCATAACGGTTTTCAGACGGCATATACGTCATCGCATTCCCCTTTGTGATTGGTTCCACAGCATGATGACGTGATCCGCAAAGGCAGTCAAACCACTCTGCATAGCAACCCATCCTTGCGCAGCGTTAAATGCCCCTTTGACTGAGTGGTAGAGGGTGCGCGCCATTGCTACTGTCGTGATTAACCGACGCAACAAGGGCGTAAAACAAGCCAAGCATAAGAAAGGCGTTCAGAACCGGGGAAAGGCCATTCGTAACTACTTATGCGTTTGTTGCGCTTGCGGTTTGTTAAAGACGGCTTGACCAAGGTTCGGCTTAGAACCCCAGTAAATATACGGCAATCGTTGTAAAATTCAGCTTAAATAACCTGGTTCGTCAAGCTCAATCAGATGGTTGGGTAACTCGTCCTTTTTCGCGGCCTTCACCGGGAAGAATTTCGTCAGCATTTCTCCTGCTCCACTAACGATCTGGAGGAACCCTTGCTCGATTTCACCCGTCTTCACATTATGGGTGAAATCAGAAACCAGCTTGTCCCAATCGTTCTGCTGGACCTTCTCGTTAATGCGCTGATCAGCAACAACAGTTACAAATTTCTCCTCCCAAGACACAAAAATCAGAATGGCATTGCGCGACTTGGTTTCATGCAGCCTCTGTCTAAAAAATTGCTCAACGCTGTATCTGCTACAGTTTTGGTGCTTTAGCCATTTCGGCGTTAATTTGTGACTGAGCGGCGTAAAAACGAACATGCCTGCAAGGATCACGAATAAAACCACTTGATGCGTAAAGCTAATTTCAACCGCCGAGAACGCACCAAGGATTGGCATGAACAACGCTGTGAGAGCCGCCATCAACAATGGGAATAACACATACCGCGCCGAGCGCCGGGTGATAAGACATACAAGCTCGCTTTCACACTGCCTTTCGACCTTTGCGATGCTGTCACTGATCTTTGCTTTCGCAGTCTCATCAATCTTATTCATCTGTTTGCCCATCATCACCATCCCCCCGATGCTCCGCCGCCGCCGAAACTTCCACCGCCGCCTGAAAAATCAATCAAGCTATCTTCATCAGACCCAAAGAGCCTGCCAAGCAGGAAGAATGGCAAAAGGATGAAATGAAGGAACCTTTCCCATAGTGTCTGGTCTTGTTGTTCTTTTATTTGTTCTTCAGTCAAAGCCGCAATCACGGCCCTATGACCTGCGACAATGCCTGCTTCTAAATCACCACTTCGGAACTCAGGAAGGATTTCATCATCAATAATCCGCTGCGCCATTCTGTCAGTCAAAATGCCTTCAAGCCCAAGTCCGACCTCAATACGCACTTTGCGTTCATTCGGGGCAACCAATAGCAAGACACCATTGTCTGTTTCCGATTGACCGATGCCCCATTTGTTACCCAACCATCGTCCATATCGCTCAATCGTCCAGCCATCCAAGGTTGTGACAGTCACCACAACAAACTGGCTAGAGGTCTTTGCTTCAAATTTTCGGGCATCCTTTGTCAGCGCTTTTTCAGTGGAATCACTTAAAATACCTGCCTGATCTGTAACCCATGATTGAGTCTGAGGAGCATTCGCAGGGTCTTGTGCCGCTACAGAGGTTACCCCAAAAAAAGGTATCAGTAACGCAATGCATATTGTTTTCATGAGCTCACGAAAGTTTTTTAGCATCCAGTATCCTCGTTCGGCACGTCATATTGGTTAACAAAGTATATTGGATACTGCTATGGCATAGAAAAATGGCGATTTTTTGTTTCTGCTACAAAACCCTGATTTGAGCGACCACGAACGCATGATTGCCCGGATATTACCAATTGACGCAGGCCATCTTACGAAGGGCAGCGTGGCCAAATGCTGTAATAAACTCGATTTGCAACTTTGACGCTGACTAAACGTCTTTGAAAGCTCTAGCGAGCAGCTTATTGCATCTGCCAGACAGAAACTGGGAAACAGAATCCTGGCCCAAACCCCGCCTGTTCAAAAATACGGCCAGCGCAAAAGCACGTGAGTTTTGTGACATATAGCCGGACCAACCGGCTTCATCAGCGGCATAAAGCTGAAAGATCCCGTAGCCCGCAATGATACATCCTAAATCGGTTGCGAGTTCATGCGCCCCCGCGCCACCCGGCACCATATTTTCTAACCCATCCAATCTCGCATGCATCAGCTCATGCGCCACGACGCTAATAAACTGGATCGGGCGATGCATGAGCTCTGGATCGTATTGAATAATCGAAACACCATCAATTTTTTGATGGGACCCAGCAATCGCTGAAAGCCCTTGATAGTCGACGCGGTATTCAGCGGGCAATAAATCTAACGGGAAAATCTCAACCGGTCCATCAAACGCCATTTGCCTTTTGACATCCGCAAGAACGAGAGCCGCCGTATCAACGCTATCGCCTTTGGG
>CAKMZE010000094.1:9099-10787 GCA_929200295.1 uncultured Alphaproteobacteria bacterium | reverse complement strand
ATCAAACTGGCATCGGTAAGACTCTGGATCGAGTTTTATGAGTCCGCTGCCTAATTTCTCCTGCAAAATCCATCCGCATATACTTGGTGCAAAAATGGGAATGCAAAGCCAACCCATATTATCGGAATTCATTCCATTCCGATAATATGGGCTTAACGAATCATTTCGTTACTGCGATGAGAGGGTATGAATGGAGTTGGAAAACGAATGCGGGAGGCCTTCGAGGCTCGCGGCTTTAGTGAAGCTGCGATATCTTCTCGCTTGGGCGTTGCCAGAAGTACTTTTAACAATTGGCTCAATGATCGATCAGAACCTAAGTTCGAAGCCCTCTTAGAATTCTGCGAAATCATCGGGATTGATGTCGGTAACGTCATACGAAGACTTGACGATAGCCCAGTTAATATGACGCTAGATACTCAGCACGATGAGTTTGTGAAGATCAATGTCTATGACATTGAACTGGCCGCTGGGGATGGTCGCGCCGCTAGCGGTGAAGAACCAGTTGATCAACTAGCCTTTAGGTCTGCTTGGTTAGATCGTGCAGGCATCAATCCCGCCCACGCTTCTATCGTTCGTGTCAGCGGGAAAAGCATGGAACCAACATTGGCAGATGGTGGCGTGGTCATGATCGACCATCGAGATAAAACTGCCATCTCCAAGTCCTACATTTTTGCAGTTCGAGAAGGCAACGAACTCTCCGTCAAGCGCGTAGAACGTGATGCCGGCAACAAAGTCATCATGCTCCATAGTGATAATCCAGAGGTGCCCACACGCGTGATCGAAACGACGAAGCAAGATGAATTTGAGATTATCGGACGCGTCGTCTGGTCCGCAAGAACGTGGTCCGCGTAGCTCAAAAAACGTACCCGAACTTTCTGAAACGCCTCCCTTCGGTCAGAGCGAAATAAGCCGTTGCTTTTAATTGATTTATTACCGATTAGTGCAGTAACTCTAAAGTGCGGCGCTTTTGTCCGAACTCACCACGGTGCAGTTTTCAAAAGCAATCATCGTTTCGATTATGCTCACACATATCAAAACCTATATTTTAAAGGTCTTCGAAACATTTTTGAAAACCTCTTGAAGGCCCTTGAATTTGAAGATCGAATTGCCAATCGTAATGATCCACGCTTTCGTATCAGTTCAGTTGTGCCAAACTAAGTGTTTCATCCATATGAGCCACCAAACCATCAACTCTAGTGCTATCCGATTGTTTTCACGACGCTTTCACACAAAACCACATAAAACCACTTAATCCCGTGTAATTGTCAGTTCATATGATCCATAACACCGTTGCCTTGCGCTCTACCCACGCTCGTCCTTGGGGGAGCCCATTACCATATAGCTGGTGATCGCGCGCACATGCGGCACAGTGCCCAAGATATCCGTATGAAACATTTTATAAGCGGGCAAATCGGCGACTTCGACACGCAGCATATATTCAAATGCCCCGGCCACATTATGACATTCCGTCACCTCATCCGCGCGCGCCATCGCTTGTTCAAACATCTGCTGTGCGGCCTTGGTATGCTCTGACAGACCAACAGCAACATAAACCACATAGGCCCGCCCCGTCTGAGCCGGATCAAGCCGCGCCTTATACCCGAGGATGACCCCTGCCTTCTCAAGCCCTTGCACACGGCGCAAACAGGCCGACGGGGACAGACCAACCCGTTCGGCCAGTTCAATAT
>CAKMZE010000094.1:3917-9089 GCA_929200295.1 uncultured Alphaproteobacteria bacterium | reverse complement strand
GCGACAGCCCTACGCGTTCCGCAAGGGTCAAATTGCTCATCCGCCCATCAGCATGCAATTCGCGCAATATCCGCGCGTTAATGGGGTCATTAACCATCATATGTTGCGCATATTACAATACGTACAAAATATTAGCAATTTCATTGTGGAGGAAACCGTATAATATCGTTTTATGGATAATGTTACACTTTTCTTGCTGATCCAATTTGCCTTTGTCAGCTCAATCACACCAGGCCCTAATAACCTAATGCTTATGGCCTCTGGTGCGAATTACGGGTTTCGGCGCTCCCTCCCGCATATGCTGGGTATTTCGATTGGGCATTCGTTTATGGTCATTATGGTCGGCGTGTTTTTGCTGCGTATGTTTGATATGTATCCAGCGCTCAACACCATCATGAAGATCATGAGTGCCGCCTATATGACGTGGCTCGCGTGGAAGATCGCCACAGCCGTCCCGGTGCATGCTGACAAGGTTGTCGGGAAGCCGTTCACATTTCTACAAGCCGCGGCCTTTCAATGGGTCAATCCCAAGGCATGGTTTATGGCGATCACAGCGATCAGTGGCTATGCGCCTGAAAGCTACGGCATTCTTGCAGGGGCCGCTTTAGTAGCGGCCGTCTTCGCCATGACGAATTTCCCGTCGATCACGATCTGGACAACAATGGGCGTGCAGCTACGCCGTTTCTTAGGAACGCCCAAACGGCTACGTATTTTCAACGTCACGATGGCAACGCTACTCTTGCTCTCGCTTTATCCGCTCTTAAGCCATTAGAACGGCACGTCATCAGCTTGTGCGGCGGTCACGACAAAGCGTGCGACAACATGTTTCGACCCGGCTTTATCAAACTCGATCTCGAGCTTATCGCCCTCGATCCCCATGACTTCGCCGTAGCCAAATTTCTGGTGGAAAACCCGGTCCCCGATGGTAAAGGCGCTAACCGCATCCAGATCAATCGTCACATGCCGTGCCTTTGCCGGGGCGGTCAGCCCATGGGTCTGGCCACGGACCTGTAAGCGCCGCCAACCGGGTGAATTATACACGTTCGCATCAGCCGCCTTTTGGTGTAGATCAGAGCCCGCCCCTGCCATCACGCTGGGCGAGGCTGACGCCGCCATCCCCGCTGCCCCATAGCCACCACCATAAAGCCCCGGCGGGGTGAGCACCTCAACATGCTCTTCGGGCAGCTCATCAATAAACCGCGACGGCATTGCCGATTGCCATTGCCCGTACACGCGCCTGTTTGCCGCAAAGCTGATGGTACAAAGCTCTTCTGCGCGGGTAATGCCCACATAGGCAAGGCGCCGTTCTTCTTCGAGCCCTTTAAGCCCGCTTTCATCCATAGAGCGTTGCGATGGAAACAACCCATCTTCCCAGCCGGGTAAGAACACCGCCGGAAATTCAAGCCCCTTGGCCGCGTGCAAGGTCATGATACTGACCTTTTCACCGGCCTCTTCGGTCTCATTGTCCATGATCAATGACACATGCTCGAGAAACCCTTGCAGGTTTTCGAAATTCTCTAGCGCTTTCACAAGCTCCTTGAGGTTTTCCAGCCGTCCCGGTGCCTCGGGTGTTTTGTCGTTTTGCCAAAATCCAGTGTAGCCGCTCTCATCGAGGATCATCTCGGCAAGCTCCACATGGGTGTCCGCCTCTGCCAAAACCTGCCCATGCCAACGGTCGAGACCCTGCACCAATACAGTCAGCTCGCGCAGACCTTTGCCACCCAAAAGCTTGCCCGAGCACACCAATCGCGCACCTTCCACCAAAGAGACACCATTTGACCGCGCCGTACGCTGAATAGTCTGCACAGCCTTATCGCCCAAGCCGCGTTTGGGGGTATTTACGATCCGTTCAAAGGCGAGATCATCATCGGGTGAGACCGCGAGCCGGAAATAGGCCATCGCATCGCGGATCTCCATGCGTTCATAAAAGCGTGGTCCCCCGATGACCCGGTAGGGCAGACCAATTGTGAGAAACCGATCCTCAAAACTGCGCATCTGATGTGAGGCGCGCACGAGGATCGCCATATGATCCAGCGATATCGGGGGCAACCCACGCGTGCCGCGCTGCATTGCCTCGATCTCATCGCCAATCCAGCGGGCCTCTTCCTCGCCATCCCAATGGCCGATGAGGCGCACCTTTTCACCGTTGGTTTCTGCGGTCCAAAGCGCCTTGCCAAGGCGGCCCTTATTACCCGCGATCACGCCGGATGCAGCACCTAGGATATGCGGGGTTGAGCGGTAATTTTGCTCAAGCCGCACCACATGAGCACCAGGAAAATCCTGCTCAAACCGCAGGATATTGCCCACCTCGGCCCCGCGCCAGCCATAGATCGACTGATCGTCATCGCCCACACAACAGATATTTTTATGCTCTGCCGCGAGCAACCGCAGCCAGAGATATTGCGCAACGTTGGTGTCTTGATACTCATCCACGAGGATGTAGCGAAACCAGCGTTGGTATTGCGCCAGCACATCGGGGTGGTTTTGAAAAATCACCACCATATGCAATAGGATATCGCCGAAATCGACAGCGTTTAAATCCTTAAGCCGTTGTTGGTATGCCGCGTATAGCGGCACAGCTTTTTGGTCATATGCGCCGGCCTCAGAAACCGGGATGTTTTGCGGTGTCAGCGCCTTGTTCTTCCAGCCATCAATGATCCCCGCGAGCATCCGTGCAGGCCAACGTTTGTCATCAATCCCTTCGGCCACAACCAGTTGCTTCAAAAGACGCAGCTGATCATCACTGTCCAAAATCGTAAAGTTCGACTTTAACCCGACAAGCTCTGCATGGCGGCGCAAGAGCTTGGCACAAACAGAGTGAAACGTACCAAGCCAAGGTATGCCTTCGACCGCCTCGCCCAGCATGCTGCCTACGCGGCTCTTCATCTCGCGCGCGGCTTTATTGGTAAAGGTCACAGCCAAGATTTCATTGGGCCGTGCCGCCCCTGACATCAGCAAATGCGCGATCCGTGCTGTCAACGCCTTGGTCTTGCCCGTCCCTGCCCCTGCGAGCATTAGCACCGGGCCTTCCAGCGTTTCGACAGCTTCGCGCTGTGCTGGGTTCAAATCATGCAAGTCAAGCGTCGCACGCGCGCCCATCGCCCGCTGGGACAGGGGTATATTTGCAGCCTCAAAGGCCTCTTCATCCGAAAAACCGCTCATACGTTCTGTGTACCGAGATTGCGCGTACAATAAAACCCCTCTGTTCTCTTTGTGTTCACTGCATTTACATTTGCCTTTACAAAGCATTTGGCCCGCCTCATACGACAGCTCTTGTAGTCTCCCTTCCCTCCGCATTACGGTAAGAAAATGAGCCATAATACCTATCCTGCGATCTCTGATCTCAAATCTGCTGCACGCAAGCGTATCCCGCATTTTGTCTGGGAATATCTCGATAGCGGCACCGGAGAAGAAGCCACTTTGGACCGCAATCGGCGCAAGCTGGATGAGGTGTTACTGCAACCTTCGATCCTGCATGGGGAATTCACGCCGGATCTCGCGACATCATTTCTGGGCCGTGATTACCAATTGCCATTTGGTATTGCCCCAGTGGGGATGTCCGGGTTGATCTGGCCGGGTGCGGAACAGATTTTGGCGCAAACCGCAGCCCGCGAACATATTCCCTATACGCTTTCAACAGTTGCCACCCAAACGCCCGAGGATGTGGCCGAGCATCATGGTGGGCAAGGCTGGTTTCAGATTTACCCGCCACGCGACCCGGACATCCGTGCCGATATCCTTGGCCGCGCCAAAGCGGCTGGGTTTCATACGCTCGTGCTCACGGTTGATGTGCCTGTTGCGTCGCGCAGAGAACGGCAAACGCGCGGTGGCTTGCAACAGCCCCCACGTTTGACGCCAAGGCTCGCATTGCAAGCCGCGCGCTGTCCTGCTTGGCTTATGGGGATCGGCAAAACCGGCATGCCGCGCATGAAGCTGATGGATAGCTATGCCAATCAAAAAGAGAGACTGCCGTCGAACGCACATATCGGCTATCTCCTGCGCACCTCGCCGGATTGGAGCTATCTGACAAAACTACGCGACGAATGGGACGGTCATCTAATCGTCAAAGGCGTTTTGGATGCCAAAGATGCCCCCGCGATAGAAAAGGCAGGCGCTGACGCGCTTTGGATCAGCAACCACGCAGGCCGTCAATTTGATGCAAGCCCCGCCACGATTGAGGCTCTCCCTGCGATCCGGGCCGCAACGACGCTTCCACTGATATTGGACAGTGGCGTGTCCGGTGGGCTCGATATTTTGCGCGCATTTGCTTTGGGTGCAAATTTCGTGATGTTAGGCCGCGCGTTTCATTATGGCTTGGGCGCTATGGGTACGCCAGGTGCTGCGCATGTGGTTGATATCCTGCGGCAGGATTTGACCGCCAATATGGGCCAGATCGGCGCAAAATCGCTGTCAGATCTGCCACAAAAGCTCTTTACCCCCAGCAATCGTTAACAATTTCTCTATCTTGCTTGCTTTACCTCAGCATCATTAGCCCCTAAGAATGCCGCATCTGCAAAATGGAGATTTTCTATGCCCGAATTTCAAAAGATTCTCATCGCTAATCGCGGAGAAATCGCAATCCGTATCATGCGTGCCGCGAATGAAATGGGCAAGAAAACCGTCGCCGTATTCGCCGAAGAAGACAAATTAGGCCTGCACCGCTTTAAAGCCGATGAAGCCTACCGCATAGGTGAGGGGTTGGGCCCCGTTGCCGCCTACCTCAGCATCGACGAAATTATCCGCGTGGCCAAAATGGCCAAGGCGGATGCGATCCATCCCGGCTACGGTTTGCTGTCAGAAAACCCCGATTTTGTAGATGCATGTGCCGCCAATGGCATCGCCTTTATCGGCCCCAAAGCCGATACCATGCGTGCCTTGGGTGACAAGGCCTCGGCCCGTCAGGTAGCCATTACAGCTGGCGTGCCCGTGATCCCCGCGACCGATGTCTTGGGCGATGATATGGCACTCATTAAAAAGCAAGCCGCCGAGGTTGGCTATCCGCTGATGCTCAAGGCCTCATGGGGTGGCGGTGGCCGTGGCATGCGCCCGATCATGTCTGAGGATGAATTAGAAGATAAGGTTCTCGAAGGGCGGCGCGAGGCCGAAGCCGCCTTTGGCAATGGTGAGGGTTATCTGGAAAAGATGATCATGCGCGCGCGCCATGTTGAGGTG
>CAKMZE010000094.1:0-3907 GCA_929200295.1 uncultured Alphaproteobacteria bacterium | reverse complement strand
CACCTGTGGGAGCGCGATTGTTCGGTCCAGCGGCGCAATCAAAAGGTGGTTGAACGCGCGCCTGCCCCTTATCTAAGCGGCACGCAGCGCGAGCAGCTTTGTAATTTGGGCAAAAAGATCTGTCAGCACGTCAATTATGAATGCGCAGGAACTGTTGAGTTTCTGATGGATATGGACAGCGGTGAATTTTACTTTATCGAGGTGAACCCGCGCGTGCAGGTTGAACATACTGTGACTGAGGAAGTCACAGGCATTGATATCGTCCGCGCGCAGATCCTGATTGCAGAAGGCAAATCACTGGTCGAGGCCACGGGCTGCGCCAGCCAATATGACGTCAAGCTTGACGGGCATGCACTGCAATGTCGTGTCACGACGGAAGACCCGCAAAACAACTTTATCCCCGACTATGGCCGTATCCAAACCTACCGCTCGGCAACGGGCCCGGGTATCCGTCTCGACGGTGGTACGGCCTATTCGGGCGCAGTGATCACGCGCTATTATGATAGCCTGCTCACAAAGGTCACCGCCAAGGCACCCACACCCGAGATGGCCATCGCACGAATGGACCGCGCCTTGCGCGAATTTCGTATTCGCGGCGTCAGCACCAATATCGCGTTTGTGGAAAACCTGCTCAAGCATGAGGTGTTCCTGAATAATGAATACCACACAAAATTTATTGATGAGACGCCGGGGCTGTTCAACTTTTCCAAGCGTCGTGACCGTGCGACAAAAATCCTGACCTATATCGCTGATATCACCGTCAATAAACACCCTGAGACCGTGGGGCGCCCTGCCCCGGCGGCCGATGTGAAGCCGCCCAAGCCCCCTGTCAAACCCACACCAGAGGTTGCACCGGGGACACGCAATATCCTTGATCAATCGGGGCCAGAGGCTGTCGTGCAATGGATGCGCGATCAAAACCAACTGCTGATCACAGACACGACAATGCGCGACGGGCATCAGTCGCTACTGGCGACGCGGATGCGCTCGCTTGATATGATCAATATCGCGCCGGCCTATGCCGCAAAGATGCATCAGCTCTTTAGTGTTGAATGCTGGGGTGGTGCGACATTCGATGTGGCCTATCGGTTCCTGCAAGAATGCCCATGGCAGCGCTTGCGTGATATCCGCGCGGTGATGCCCAACATCATGACGCAGATGCTGTTGCGCGCCTCAAACGGTGTGGGCTACACAAACTACCCCGATAACGTCGTGCAAGAGTTTGTGCGCCAGGCCGCGGCATCTGGTGTGGATGTATTCCGCGTGTTTGACAGCCTCAATTGGGTTGAAAACATGCGTGTCGCGATGGATGCCGTCGGCAACGCAGGCAAGGTGATCGAAGGCACGATCTGTTATACTGGCGATCTGCTTGATCCTGCACGATCAAAATATGACCTGAAATACTACATCAACATGGCCAAAGAGCTCGAGGCTGCTGGCGCCCATGTGCTCGGCCTCAAAGACATGGCGGGGCTTTTGAAACCCGCCGCTGGCCGCGCCTTGGTCAAGGCGCTGAAGGATGAAACCAGCCTGCCCATTCATTTTCACACCCATGATACCTCTGGGGCCGCGATTGCAACGGTTCTTGCGGTGTCTGAGGCAGGGGTCGATGTCGTTGATGCGGCAATGGATGCATTCTCTGGGAACACCTCACAGCCAACGCTCGGCTCTATTGTAGAAACGCTGCGCGGTACGGATCGTGACACCGGGCTTGATATCGGTGCAATCCGTGAGATTTCAAACTATTTTGAGCAAGTCCGCGCCCATTATTCTGCATTCGAAAGCGGTCTTCAGGCCCCCGCATCCGAAGTGTATCTGCATGAAATGCCCGGCGGGCAGTTTACCAACCTCAAGGCACAAGCACGCTCATTGGGGCTAGAGGACCGCTGGCATGAGGTGGCGCAAACCTACGCGGATGTGAACCAAATGTTCGGCGATATTGTCAAGGTCACCCCTTCATCCAAAGTGGTTGGTGACATGGCCTTGATGATGGTTAGCCAAAACCTCAGCCGCGCAGAGGTCGAAGACCCCAAAACTGATGTCGTCTTCCCCGACAGTGTTGTGGACATGATGAAAGGCGCTCTTGGGCAGCCGCACGGTGGATGGCCAAAGGCGATACAAAAGAAAATCCTCAAAGGTGAAAAACCAAACGCAGAGCGCCCTGGTGCATCGCTCCCACCTGTGGATCTAGAGAAAACGCGCAAAGAGCTCTCACAAGAGCTCGATGGTAAGGGGATTGATGATGAGGATCTGTCGGGATATCTGATGTATCCCAAAGTGTTCCTCGATTACATGGGGCGTCACCGGATTTACGGCCCCGTGCGCACATTGCCCACCCGCACGTTCTTTTACGGGATGGAGCCGGGCGAAGAGATCACTGCCGAAATCGACCCCGGCAAGACGCTCGAAATCCGCCTTCAGGCGGTTGGCGAGATGAACGAAGACGGTGAGGTGAAGGTGTTTTTTGAGCTTAACGGCCAGCCGCGCACCATTCGTGTAATGAACAGGCTCGCTGCCGCAGAAAAGATCGCACGACCAAAGGCCGAAGAGGGCAACCCCGATCACATTGGCGCGCCAATGCCAGGCGTTGTGGCAACCGTCGCGGTGACTGCGGGGCAAGAGGTGAAAGAGGGCGACCTGCTACTCACCATCGAAGCGATGAAGATGGAAACCGGCATTCATGCCGAACGCGATGCCATCGTGAAAGCTGTTCATGTGCAGGTCGGGGGGCAAATTGACGCGAAGGATTTGCTGGTCGAGTTGGAATAAACGCAGCTTTCATCGCGTGATTTTCTACTGGCAGCGCTCTTTGTAAACGCAGGAGCCTCGGCGGGGATATTTGAAAACCTAAGAACGTGGGGAATATGCAATTGATCCAGAAACTCTTGCTATAGGGCGAATGATACCTGCAAAATGATGCTATGACACATGACCCACCCGCATCTGCCACTTGGACCAAGATCCTTGCTGTCACGGACATTCACCTCACGACCCCTGATGAAACGATCATCGGGCTGGATACGACCCAGCGGTTAAAAGAAACGCTTGCCCATGCGTGCATGCACCACCCGGATGCTGAGGCGATGATCCTGATGGGCGATTTGGCGCATCATGGGCGGGCTGATCAATACGCGCGGTTGCGTGCTGTTACTACGAATCTGTCCTTTCCAGTGATCCCGATGATGGGAAACCATGACAGGCGGGATGCGTTCCTCTCGGTTTTCCCGGACGCGCCACAAACCCAAAGCGGGCATATTCAAACCGTTTATGAGACAGAGCGGCATCGGATTATCACCCTAGATACGCTTGACGGGCCGCCCTACCACAAAGGGCATCACAGTGGGTTCCTTTGTGAAGAGAGGTTAGCGTGGCTCAGCCAAGCCCTCGAAGGCCTCAACGGGCGCATCCCATTGGTGTTTGCACATCACCCACCGTTTGACACAGGTATTGTTGGCATGGATCTGATCAAACTGCGGAACGGTCAGGCGTTGCTCGATACACTCAGTCCGCACCCAGACGCGCATCTCTTTTGCGGCCATATCCACCGCACGATTTCTGGCAGCACCCAAGGCACGTCTTGGACAATGTTCAAAAGCCCCGCCCACCAAGGTGTGTTAGATCTTTCCACACCTGATAGTGCGCTTTCGGTTGATGAACCGCCCTGCTACGGCGTGATTTTGCTCCCCCCCGATGGGGTTATTGCCCATACTCAAGGGGTATATACCGACCAAGTGATTACGGCGGATGCACACTCGTTGAACGCCCAAGGTCCCCAGGTGGAATAAAATCGCCACATAATCTGATTTAGGCCTTGCACAAATCCTAATCTATTTATAGATGCCTATCTTAGGACGCGGGCGTAGCTCAGGGGTAGAGCATAACCTTGCCAAGGTTAGGGTCGTGAGTT
>CAKMZE010000093.1:7042-11057 GCA_929200295.1 uncultured Alphaproteobacteria bacterium | reverse complement strand
TGATGGATCTTTATCATAGACACCATCAACCTTTGTTCCCTTAAAGATCGCCTCGCAAGCCATTTCATTTGCACGCAAAGTTGCAGCCGTGTCTGTAGTGAAATAAGGGTTTCCCGTGCCTGCGGCAAAGATACAAACACGCTTTTTCTCAAGATGGCGCACGGCGCGGCGGCGAATATAGGGTTCGGCCACCTCATTCATCGTAATGGCCGAAATGACACGGGTGTGGATACCCAATTCCTCTAATGCGGATTGCATCGCAAGGGCGTTCATGACGGTCGCCAACATGCCCATATAATCAGCTGTTGTACGCTCCATTCCCTGCGCAGAGCCTTGTAACCCGCGAAATATATTCCCACCGCCAATGACCATACAAATCTCAACGCCCATATCATGGACGATTTTGACCTCGCGTGCGACACGCGCCACGGTCGGAGGGTGCAAACCAAATGAGGTATCGCCCATCAGCGCCTCACCAGAAATTTTCAGCATAACACGTTTGTATGCTGCCTTATCGGTGTCACCCATGAGCGCGCCCCTCTGTCGGAATTGATTTTGCCTAAAATGTCGTAGAATCGCACCAGATACAATGGTTGAAAGCAAAGCCTTTGCGCGATCTCAATTTCTATGAGACATCAACAGATATGATTGACATCTCTCCGCATAAACCAGTGATCATCGCCGGGCCAACAGCCTCGGGGAAATCGGCTTTGGCATTACATATCGCTGAAATGCAAGGCGGTGTGATTGTGAATGCTGATGCGTCACAGGTGTTTCAAGGCTGGCCTATATTAACGGCGCAACCAGATGCGGATGATCTGACGCGTGCGCGGCATGTTTTATACGGGCATGCCCCTTATGATAAGAACTATACGCTTGCGGATTGGCTTGCGGATATCCCAGAGATTATAAATTCGGGCGAAAGGCCTATTATTGTTGGTGGAACAGGGCTTTATTTGACGTCCCTCACCCAAGGTATTTCGCAAATACCCCAGATCCCATCTGATGTACGTGCGCAAAGCAATTTGCTAGATGTGGCGCACATGCTGTCTGATATCGATGATGAAACCAAAGCCCGGATCGATATAAATAACCCGCGCCGCGTACAGCGTGCTTGGGAGGTGCAACAGCACACAGGCCATGGACTGAGCTATTGGCACCAAACGCGTGATCCTGCGATATTACCCGAAGCGGATACCACTTGCCTTGTCCTCGATGCCCCAAAAGACTGGCTCAATCCGCGGATCGCAAAGCGCTTTGATATGATGATGGATGCCGGTTTGCGTGATGAGGCGCGCCAGATGGAGCCGCATTGGCAAGCACACCTGCAATCATCAAAGGCCATAGGCGCACAGTGGATGATTGCACATTTAAGGGGCGAAATGGATCTTGAGACCGTTGCAGAAAAGATCATCATCGCAACACGGCAATACGCAAAACGCCAACGCACGTGGTTTCGCGCGAATATGGCGCATTGGGCGCAAATCCCGATGTCAGAAGGGCAATCTGTGCAGGCGCAGTTACGTTTACTTTGAATTTACCATCTTGGTCTCAAATGCAGTGGATAATAATGACTGCAAGGGGACGACATGCAACATTTCCGCGCCGAAAAAGACATTTCAATTCAGGCAATCGCCTATGATCCACAGTTGAGCCATTGGCGAACAGAGGCGATCCGTAGTAAGAAAACTGCCCAGTTATTGCGGATCAATACCGGGCATGGGGATATCACAATTGCAGGTCTCAAGCGCAATTACGGCCCGCATCACCTGATTTTTATCCCCGCAGGCGTCATGCATGGCATGACTGTGCACCCTGGTGTCACTGGGCAGGTTTTGACCTTGCCTGATTATTATATCTCTTCGTGGCCTGATACTCCGCAACACATACGTCTGCGCGATGCCGCCAGCCAAATCGAGGCGTCGGGTCTTTATGAAAAGATTAGTCACGGTATGCAAAGCGAGGATAGACATTTCCGTGCGTTACCGCATTATATTGGGCTTTTATGCGTATTTCTTGAGTGTCAGCTTGATCTTATCACGACTCTCGAAGAGCCTGAGATAGGTGAAAACAGTTCAACACGTATTGTTGCTGCGTATACAGATTTAATTGAACGTGATTACCGCAGTCATAATAGTGTCGCGTATTTTGCAGCGCAGCTCGGTGTGACGCCAACGCATTTGACGCGCTGCTGTAATCAATCATGCGGCAAGACGGCGCTCGCACTATTGCGCGAGCGGATCCATAGTGAGGCGTGCTATCTATTGCGTGAAACGCGCAAACCGATCCAAAACATCGCGCAATCGCTTGGGTTCGCATCCGCGGCTTATTTTACGCGCAGTTTCCGAGCTGCATCAGGATACACACCGTCAGAGTTTCGACGCAAAGGGTCTTTTGTGGCACCCGTCTGGGGCTAAATACGCATTCAGCCCCTGTGATCACAGCCCTTTACACAAAGATTTTATAAAAAAAGCAAAAGAATCTTGCTTGAGGAATTGACCCCAAGTTAAAAAACATGCCGAATAGGCGCTGATAGATTGCGCAATATTGCACGCATGGGGGAAAACGCATCAAATTGCGGTCTCTTAGGCTGGCAGCCACTCAATCATGAATTTTTGTGTCACAGGGAGAAAATAATGACGCACCACGTAAAACCACCGGTTCATCCGGTCGCATTGATGTATGCGGAAGAAGAGCGCACAGGCAAATTGAGCCGTCGCGAGTTTCTGTCGCGCACAACAGCGTTGGGTCTGACAACAACAGCTGCTTACGGCCTGCTCGGCCTGTCCGCACCTGTACAAGCGGCAGCACACGCACAGCAAGGCGGCACATGCCGGATGCAGATGGAAGTGCGCGCGCTGAAAGACCCACGCACATATGACTGGACACAGATCGCATTCTTCACAGCAGGTTGGCTTGAGTATCTCGTGCGTTACGATTCAGACGGGTCATTCAACCCATCCCTGCTCGAGAGCTGGTCAGTCAATGATGACGCAACAGTTTACACATTGAACGTCCGCAAAGGTGTAAAGTGGAATAACGGCGATGACTTCACCGCAGAGGATGTTGCGCGCAATATCACTGGCTGGTGTGACAAGAACGTCGAAGGTAACTCAATGGCTGGCCGTTTCGCATCATTGATTGATGCCGACAGTGGTCAGGCGATTGATGGCGCTGTTGAAATCGTAGACAGCCACACTGTTAGACTGAACTCACCTGTGTCTGACATCACACTCATCGCGGGCATGGCCGACTATCCTGCGGCAATCGTGCACAGCAGCCATGACCCAGAGAACATGCTGGAAAACCCAGTTGGCACAGGCCCTTACAAGCCAGAGTCACTCGAAGTTGGCGTGAAGGGCGTTGTTGTCCGTAACGAAGGCTTTGACTGGTGGGGTTACGGCGTTGGCGAAGGCGCTTATATCGACCGCTTTGAGTTCATCGACTACGGCACTGATCCATC
The DNA here is from genome assembly GCA_929200295.1 of uncultured Alphaproteobacteria bacterium. Classification (GTDB taxonomy): domain Bacteria; phylum Pseudomonadota; class Alphaproteobacteria; order Rhodobacterales; family Rhodobacteraceae; genus Yoonia. The sequence continues at coordinate 7,594 of CAKMZE010000093.1, read as the reverse complement.
TGCATGGGTTGCAGCGGCAGCCGCTGACGAAGTCGACATGACTTACGAAACAGTTGGTGACTTTGTTGACGTCTTTGAGGGCATCGGTTGGGAGCGTTCAGAGGTTGCATCAGCTGCAACAATCGTGATCCGTCCAAACCAGCTCGCTGAAGTTGATGGCAAAATGCCATATGCTGATAAACGCGTGCGTCAGGCGATTGCTATGGCGACAAACAACGAAGTTTGCCTTGAGCTTGGCTATGCTAACCGTGGTGAGGTTGCACGCAACCAGCACGTTGGTCCAATGCACCCTGAGTGGGCTGATGTACCTGCGCTGCCTTATGACCCTGCGGGTGCGATGGCGCTCTTGGAAGAGGCTGGCATGGCTGATTTCGAGTTCGAAATCACATCAATTGATGATGACTGGCGCAAGAACACAACTGACGCGGTTGCCGCCCAGTTGCGCGATGCAGGCTTCAACGTGAAGCGGACAATCATCCCAGGTTCAACATTCTGGAATGACTGGACGAAATATCCGTTCTCATCAACAAACTGGAACCACCGCCCACTGGG
>CAKMZE010000093.1:0-7032 GCA_929200295.1 uncultured Alphaproteobacteria bacterium | reverse complement strand
TTGCGAATACACAGAATGAAGCTTGTATCGAGTTAGAGGTGTTATGCGAGGCATCAAGTGATCATAAAAAACCTTCAAGCAACCGTGATGATACCCGTTCTCATCAACCAACTGGAACCACCGCCCACTGGGTACTCAAGTTCTGGGTCTGGCGTATCGTTCTGGCGAAGCTTGGAACGAATCTGGCTTTGCAAATGCTGAGTTTGATGCGTTGCTTGCTGAGGCGAATTCAATCGCTGATGCCGCGGCACGTAGCCAGGTGATGGCGAAAATCCAAGGCATCTTTACTGACGAAGGCGTGACAATCCAGCCGTACTGGCGGACTGTGTATCGTCACGCAAAGCCTGGTTTCGTGGGCTGGGATATGCACATCGCGTATCTGCCACAGATCATGAAGATCGGCGTCGCGGCCTAAGCCGTTACACCAAAGCCGCCCCGAGACTTCGGGGCGGCTTTCATTTTTGGCGCGGGAAACCCGTGCCCAATATAACAAACGGCATTATGCCGTATGACGTGACTGACAGGGGCCTTTGTCCATGGGACTGTTTATTCTACGCCGCCTAGGAGTAATGCTCCTCACGGCGTTCTGCCTGACATTTTTGGTGTTTTGGCTGACCAATCTTTATCCAAACTTGGAAAAGCTCGCCAAAAACCAAGGCAATAGTCGGATGCAAACCCATGAGGTGGCAACCTGGCTCACAAACCGTGGATATCGCTCTGAAATTGACCCTGAGCTGATCGCCGCCTCGCGTGATGGTTCCCTATCAGATGATGATTTCGAAGCCGAAGTCACCGGCTTTGACACAAGATTATTTGCAAATTACGGTGAATGGCTCGGTATATTGCCCGGCTATGTCATCACAGGCCATGATGGCGTGACGCGCAGCCGCTGTTCTAACCATAGCGCCGTCGACGGGGATGAACCGCAGTTCTGCGGGATATTGCAGGGCAATTGGGGCTATTCCACAGTCGCTAAAAAGGCCGTGGCCGATGTGCTGCCCACGCGATTGGCCAACACAGGCAAATTGATGTTGGCGGTGCTTCTCGTGATGGTGCCGGGCGCGTTGATCATCGGGATCCTTGCGGGCATGCGCGAAGGCTCGCGCACAGACCGGACGCTTTCGACCGTCTCGATTATCACGACGGCCACGCCTGAATATGTGTCAGGTGTTGTGTTCATCTCGCTTTTCGCGACGGGAACATTTGGCATGCAGTGGTTTAAGGGCTCGGCGAGCTCAGCTGTTGAAAACGCGACCTTTGAAAACTTTACCCTGCCCGTACTGACCATCGCATTATACGGCATGGGCTATATTGCACGTATGACGCGGGCCTCAATGACCGAAGTCATGACGGCCCAATATATCCGCACTGCGCGTCTTAAAGGTGTGAGCTTTCGCAACATTGTTTTGCGCCACGCTCTGCGCAATGCGCTGATTGCGCCCTTTACCGTGATCATGTTGCAGATCCCTTGGCTACTGAACGGTGTGGTGATTGTGGAAACACTGTTTACCTACCAAGGCTTCGGATGGGAGCTGGTGCGCGCAGCCTCGAACAACGATATTGAGATGCTTTTGGGGGTCTCCATTGTATCGGTATTTGTGGTGCTCTTGACGCAGCTCATTTCAGACGTGGGCTATGTCTTTCTCAACCCACGCATTCGTATTTCTTAAGGAGGCCGGACAATGGACCCTTTGACTTGGACAGGACCTGTCGGCAGCTTTTTGAACCCGCTTTTAGGGATTGGAATTGGCGTTTTCTTAACGGCAGTTATCATACAATCACTGATGTTGCTGATCCGTGAGGAAGACCCGATTGTGGTCAACCCCGATGGCACATTGGCCCGCAAAACCGGCCTGCCCGGTGGGGTTGAGCGGATTATCACGCTCTCGATGCTGCTTATTATTGTGCTGTTGCTTGCCTATATCGTGCTGGGTGTGATCACCCCGCATGGCACTGTTGGCATCATCGGCGGCATGGCAAAGCAGTTTTTGCCAGTTTGGATTGCGCTGATAGCAATGTTTGTCATTTCAATGCGCTACAAACGCAAGCTGGGGCTATATGGTAAGCTCTTTGATAGCACGGTTGGCATGATCGGCCTTGGTATTGTGATGTTTTGGGTGTTTACGGCGCTTTTCACGGGCGTGTTTGACCTGATCGCGACCCATGATCCGTTGGCGCAGGTATCTGGCCTGAAAAACAAGGTGCCGGGTGTGCCTATGCCCGATGCGGATGCGCCTTATGCGCATTATCTATTGGGGGGTGATAACCTCGCCCGCGATATCTTTAGCCGCATGGTGCATGGGTCAGTGATCGTTGTGGCGATCGCACCGCTTGCGACGATCTTTGCCTTTATGGTCGGGATCACGCTGGGCCTGCCCGCTGGGTATTTTTCGGGCCGGCTCGACACGGTGCTGTCATTCGTGGCGAACCTGATTTTGGCCTTCCCGGTTATCTTGTTGTTCTATTTGCTGGTTACGCCTGAAATCGTGGAAACAGGTATCCCCAGCTATATGGCGGCGTTTCTCTTTGTCTTTCCACTGATCTTCTTTGGTGTCTTGCTGAACTCGCGCTATTACACACAACCATCAAAAAGGACCCCGATCCTGATCGTTGTTCTCGGCGTGCTGCTTTTGCTTTACCTGTCAATGATCAACCAAAAGGGCACAGTGATCGATTTCTTGCCTGAATGGCTCGATCTTTTTGATCTCGATATCCTCGTGGTGTTTGTGTCGGTGGTTTTTGTCAATTCGCCGACTGTTTTCAGAATCGTTCGCAGCCTCGCGTTGGATTTACGCACACGCGACTATGTCGCCGCCGCACAAACCCGTGGTGAGGGCGCGTGGTATATCATGCTCTGGGAAATCCTGCCCAATGCCCGTGGTCCGCTGATCGTCGATTTCTGTCTGCGCATTGGTTACACGACGATCCTCTTGGGAACACTTGGATTTTTCGGTCTTGGTCTTTCGTCCGAAAGCCCTGATTGGGGATCAACGATTAATGAGGGTCGCAAGCTTTTGCTCGTATTTACGCATCCTCCGCTGCCCCCTGCCTTTGCACTTTTGACACTTGTGCTGGGTCTTAACCTGCTGGCGGATGGCCTGCGCGAAGAAAGCCTGAGGGACTAAGAACATGGCTGATAGAGATTACACAGGCCCAATCCTTGAGATCGACAAGCTCTCGATCTCGTTCTTTACACGGTTGCGCGAAATCCCGGCGGTGATGGATTTTTCCGCCACGATCCAACCGGGCGAGGCGCTTGGCCTTGTTGGTGAATCCGGGTGCGGGAAATCCACAGTCGCACTTGGCGTGATGCAAGACCTTGGCGTGAACGGACGTATCGTCGGTGGATCGATCAAGTTTAAGGGGCGCGAGCTAAACACAATGTCCGCAGAAGAGCTGCGCGATATCCGCGGCTCTGAGATCGCGATGATCTATCAAGAGCCGATGGCATCACTGAACCCAGCGATGAAAATTGGCCGTCAGCTTGCCGAAGTGCCAATGATCCATGAAGGCGTTTCAGAAGAAGAAGCGCTCGCACGCGCGCTTGAAGTTGTCACCGATGTGAAGCTACCCGATCCAGAACGGATACTGAAAAGCTATCCGCATCAGCTATCTGGTGGGCAACAGCAACGTATCGTGATCGCGATGGCGTTGATGTCAAAGCCGTCTCTTTTGATCTTGGATGAACCGACAACAGCGCTTGACGTGACGGTTGAGGCCGCTGTGGTAGAGCTGGTCAAAGATCTAGGCAAGAAATACGGCACCTCAATGCTGTTTATCTCGCATAATCTGGGTCTTGTGCTTGAGACCTGTGACCGGATTTGCGTGATGTACTCTGGTGAGGCGGTTGAACGCGGCTCCATCGAAGAGGTGTTTGATGATATGCAGCACCCCTATACGCAGGCGCTGTTCCGGTCGATCCCCCTGCCCGGCGCTGATAAAAATGCGCGCCCGTTGATCGCTATTCCTGGCAACTTTCCCTTACCGCATGAACGCCCCGATGGCTGTAATTTTGGCCCGCGTTGTAACTACTTTGAAGAGCGTCGCTGTAACGCGCAAGCCATCCCAATGACCCAAGTGCATGGCAATGATCGCCATCAAACCCGCTGTCTGCGCCATGAAGAGATCGACTGGACCGCACCGCCGGAAGTCGCTGAGAAAAAGGAAAAAGGCGCGATCGGTCCGGTTGTCCTGAAAATGGATAATCTTAAGAAATATTATGATGTTGCAGCGAATGCGCTCTTTGGTGGCGGGCAAAAGAAGGTCGTCAAAGCCAATGAGACATTGTCGTTTGAAGCCCACGAATCTGAGACCCTCGCCATTGTCGGTGAATCCGGTTGTGGAAAATCCACATTCGCCAAGGTTCTCATGGGGTTAGAGACCGCAACAGATGGGGAAATTCTGCTAGATAACAAATCCATCGGGAATATAGCGATTGAAGACCGCACCACGAAAAACGTGGCTGATATTCAAATGGTGTTTCAAAACCCGTTTGATACGCTCAATCCATCAATGAGCGTTGGGCGTCAAATTATGCGCGCGTTAGAGATCTTTAAGGTCGGGAACAATGATGCGGAACGCCATCAGCGTATGCTCGAACTGCTTGATCTGGTGAAGCTCCCACGCGCCTTTGCCGAACGCATGCCGCGCCAGCTCTCTGGTGGTCAAAAGCAGCGCGTCGGGATTGCCCGCGCCTTTGCGGGTGACGCGCGTATTGTCGTGGCAGATGAGCCCGTGTCAGCGCTTGATGTGTCGGTTCAGGCGGCTGTGACTGACCTTTTGATGGAAATCCAGCGCGAGCAAAAAACCACGTTGCTCTTTATCAGCCATGACCTGAGCATTGTACGGTATTTGTCTGATCGCGTGATGGTGATGTATCTGGGTCATGTGGTTGAACTGGGCACAACGGATCAAGTCTTTGCCCCGCCCTATCACCCCTATACCGAGGCGCTTTTGTCGGCTGTGCCCATTGCAGATACCTCTGTCACGAAAGAACACATCGTGCTTGAGGGGGATATCCCTTCTGCGATGAACCCGCCCAGTGGCTGCCCGTTCCAAACCCGCTGCCGTTGGAAGGCCAATGTTCCTGGGGGGTTATGCGAAAAAGAGGTGCCACCTGTGCGTCATCTGGCCGAAGGGCATCAGGTGAAATGCCACCTGCCCGATGAAGACCTGCAAAAGATGCAGCCAGTGATCAAGATCGCAGCGGAATAAGGCGTCTATAACAGATAGTGATTTTGGCGCTTATTGTGCCAAAATCACTTTGACGTAATGCTCGGTCTCTGCATAGGGCGGTATGCCGCCGTACTTCTTCACTGCCTCAGGGCCAGCATTATAGGCCGCAAGCGCGAGACGCCATTCACCAAACCGGTCATACTGCGTGCGCAAATAGCGTGCGCCACCTTCTAGGTTTTGTGCAACATCATGCGGGTTAACACCCAAAGACTGCGCTGTTGCGGGCATCAATTGCGCAAGCCCAAGCGCGCCTTTAGGTGAGCGTGCGTTCGGGTTCCAACCACTTTCTTGTGTAATCAACCGCAAAAACAGATCCTCGGGGATATCATGGCGGCGCGCAGCAGCACGCGCTGGCGTCAAAAGCGGCCCTTGATATGTACCCTCATAGGCAGGCAAGGCATCAGCTGTGCCCGGGACAATGACACGTGGCGGCTGCAATCTGACAGAGTTTGCATATTGCTGTGAGGCACGATCATCCAAGACCGAAAGCTGGCTTTGAAACAGCGCCATGCGCGACCGGGTTGAGACGGTTTCAGCCATGACAGGATGTGCCATGCTGAACGCAATGACAAAACTAATCGTTTTTTGCACGCGGGCCTCATTGTTACGTTTCTTAAATTGACAAAATATCATTTGAAGCGCCAACACCAGAGAAACATGATGTAGATGGCTGAATATGGCCGACATCAAGACGTAGTGGTTTTCCTCTCTCATGGATGACAGAACGCCGATAATGCGATAATCACGTGCTTAAGATGAATATTCCTGCTTTCAGGCTTTAAATACTCTGTTAACCACGACGTCGGATACGTAGTCTGACAAATGTTAATATAAGATTCGCAAAGGGGATGGATATGGCGGGTTCAGTCAATAAGGTGATTTTGATCGGTAATCTGGGGCGCGATCCAGAGGTCCGCACATTCCAAAATGGCGGCAAGGTATGCAACCTGCGTATTGCCACGTCCGAGACTTGGAAAGACCGCAACACGAACGAGCGCCGTGAACGGACCGAATGGCACTCAGTGGCGATCTTTTCCGAACCGCTCGCGCGCGTGGCCGAGCAGTATTTGCGCAAAGGATCCAAGATTTATATCGAAGGCCAGCTAGAGACCCGCAAATGGCAGGACCAAAGCGGCCAAGATCGCTATTCGACCGAGGTTGTCCTGCGCCCTTATTCAAGCACGCTCACCATGCTCGATGGTCGCAGCGATAGCTCTGGCGGTGGCAGCTATGGCGGCGATTCTGGTGGCTACGGCGGTGACAGCGGCGGTTATGATAATAATGACCGCGGGGCGGCACCTGCAAATAATACGAGTAGCCGTTCTGACCTAGACGACGAAATCCCGTTCTAAATGATATCAGGGTTTGGCCGAAATTAGCCAAACCCATTATCTGAAGAAAGGTTGAAGCTTGCGGTGAAGATCAAAGACCTGCTTGCACCAATTACTGGGTCCAAAGCCGATTGGCTTCCCGGTACTCATTGGCTTGGATTTACGCCTACTGGCGATAGTCTTCATTCGCGTGACAAATGTCAAAGTACAATCCAAAGGCAATTTGAAAGCGGTTATGTCATCGAATACATCACTGAGTCGTTTCAAAAACCGAATGACGGTTTTGAAAACGACCCGAGGTATATTGTAGATCGGGATTCACATGAACAGAAAGCTGGGCGATTAATTGCTGTCCACAAATTACGAACTACGTCCAAAGATCTCGTAACCATAATTGGTGAGTGTATCCCATTGTATCCCATCAACGCCTTTGAGACAGATTGGTATGTTTTGCTAAGCTAGAGTT
>CAKMZE010000092.1 GCA_929200295.1 uncultured Alphaproteobacteria bacterium | reverse complement strand
GTGGCCCTTGGGTTTGCGCATGGCGATTTACGCTACATATCTCTTGATCAAAAAAGCTGAGCGCCGTATCTTATCCATACGGGCCGGCGATGGCGTCGCCAGCATATCGTTATATGCACACCCGTAACAATCTTCCTGAACGCCGGGACTTTTCTTTGCCGCACGCGCGGTTGAGGGAGGCCGGCTCCTTCATCTTGCTGCGGCACATGGGAGTGAAGGAGCCAAATTATGGAACGCCCCAATTATTATCGTTTTCATCAGGGAGAGAAATCTCTTCCTTTCACAGCCGAGGAATATGAAACGCGGCTCGCCAAGTTGCGCGTAGAAATGGCGTCACAAGGTATTGATGCATGTGTATTCACCTCGATGCATTGTGTCGCGTACTATAGCGGGTTTTTGTATTGCGCATTTGGCAGGCCTTATGCGCTTGTTGTGACGGGTGAAGCGCATGTGACGATCAGTGCGGGTATTGATGCCGCACAGCCTTGGCGGCGCAGTTATGGTGATAACATCACCTATACTGATTGGCAGAGAGATAACTATTGGCGTGCAGTATGCTCTGTTACTGGCGATGGGCGCAGCATCGGGTATGAAGCAGACCATATAACCCTTGCGCAAAAGGCGTTGTTGGATGTGTTTTTAAAACCGAAAAGATTGTTTGATATTGCGCCTGCATCGATGCAGCAAAGGATGCATAAATCCGCGGCCGAGATCGCATTGATCAAAGCAGGCGCACAGGTCGCAGATGTGGGCGGCTATGCTATTCGGGATGCGATTAAACCCGGAGCGCGTGAAATTGACGTGGCCATGGCAGGGCGCAATGCGATGGAAATTGAAATCGCCAAACGGTTCCCAGATGCAGAATATCGCGACACCTGGGTTTGGTTCCAATCAGGGATCAACACCGATGGTGCACACAACCCTGTTACGGGTCGAAAATTATGCCATGGCGATATCCTTAGCCTGAATACATTTCCGATGATCAATGGGTATTACACTGCGCTTGAGCGGACAATGTTTTCGGGGGCTGTGGATGATGCAAGTTTGGGCATTTGGCAGGCAAATGTCGCAGCCCATGAATACGGGATGAGCCTCCTTCAACCCGGACGAAGTTGTGCAGAGATCACCGAAGACATCAATCAATTTTTCGCGGAGCGTGATTTGCTACAGTACCGGACGTTTGGGTATGGGCACTCTTTCGGTGTGCTTTCACATTACTACGGACGCGAAGCGGGTTTAGAGCTACGTGAAGATATCGACACAGTGCTGGAACCTGGCATGGTGATTTCAATGGAGCCAATGCTGACAATTCCAGAGGGGCAGCCAGGGGCAGGTGGTTACCGAGAGCATGATATTCTGGTGATCACCAAAGACGGGCCTGAAAACATCACAGGCTACCCATATGGGCCAGATTTCAATACAGTGACCTAACGAAACAACGCCCGGCCGCGTTTTGTCCGGGCGTTCACGATTGACGCTCGCATGAACTTCATGCACCTGTCACAGTAATTATATTGCGTATACACAGGGCGCCGCTATGTATCCATTTATCCGTATGATCAAAGAGTTTGTGGTCCACCGCAATGCAGGCGATCTGCCTCCGCTGGGTGTGCATGTGTCGCATCATAGATGCTGGCCGCATGATCTGGATGGGTTCTTAGAGATGAATAATGGCCGTATCCTCACGATCCTTGATCTGGGGCGGTTTGTGCTGGCGCGGCGCTCTGGGTTGCTCACGGCTTTGCGTGCAAACAAATGGGGTTTGACCATGGCGGGCGTGTCAGTGCGGTATCGCAAGCGCATCCGGCTATTCACAAAGTTTCGCGTGGTCAGCCGTGCGGTTGGCTGGGACGATAAATTTTTCTATCTTGATCAATCCATATGGGTGGGCGACGCCTGCGCTGCGCAAGCGCTTTATCGGTCTGCGATTACAGATCACGACGGGATCGTAAAACCGCGCCGCCTGTTTGATTATACGGGTTATGAAGGCCCACGCCCGGTGTTGCCTGAGTGGGTGCAAAACTGGATCGATGCGGATGCAACGCGCCCTTGGCCGCCTGTATTACTGGATGATCCAGAGCGCGCGTAAGGTTTATTCAGCTTGCTATTTTAGCGCACATCAGTGTCTTATCAGGACCGGGATAGGGAGCAAAATAATGAACAAGCGTATCTGGGGTTGGATGGCATTTGATTGGGCATCTCAGCCCTATTACACGCTTGGGCTTACCTTTATCTTTGGGCCTTACTTCGCGCTTGTCGCGGCGTCGGTGTTTATGAGCCAAGGGCTCGCAGATGAGGCCGCGCGGGCGCAAGCGCAGAGCACATGGGCCTTTGGCCAAACGGTTGCGGGCCTCTTTATCGCTGTCACCGCCCCCTTTCTAGGTGTATTTGCAGATAACACGGGCCGGAAACGTCCGTGGATATTGGGGTTTTCCGCGCTTTACGTGATTGGGGCGTGGTCGCTTTGGTGGCTGACACCTGATGGTGCTGATCTCATGCTGATCTTGGTCATGTTCTATGTGGGCTTTATTGCTGCGGAATCCGCGTTGAACTTTATCAATGCCTATCTGCCGTCGCTTGGAACTGAAAAAGAGGTTGGGCGGATTTCAGGATCTGGTGCATCCTTTGGATATTGGGGTGGGTTGATTTCGCTCTTTATCATGCTGTTTCTTTTTGCAGAGGGCACAGAGACCGGCAAGACGATGCTTGGGATTGATCCGATATTTGGCCTAGATGCCGGCGCACGCGAAGGCACCCGTGCTGTCGGTCCCTTTATGGCGGTGTGGTATATTCTGTTTATGATCCCGTTTTTTATGTGGGTCAAAGACGATCCGCAGGTGACATCTTCCAAAGTGCGCATGACTAAGGTGCTAGGCGATTTGCGCGCGACCCTACAGTCAGTGGTCCGCCGCAAGAGCCTAGGTGCATTTTTGCTGGGGGGCATGTTTTACCGCGATGCTTTGAACGCGCTTTATGCTTTTGGTGGCGTTTATGCGGCACTTGTTCTGGGCTGGGGGATCGAAGAGCTGGGGCCATTTGGGGTGATCAGTGTGATCGCCGCTGCTGTATTTACCTATGTTGGTGGGCGGTTTGATGCGCGTGTTGGGCCAAAGCCTGTGATTATTTTTTGTATTCTGATGCTTCTCATCGTTTGCATCATTGTGGTTGGCATGTCGCGCGAACAGCTCTTTGGCGTGCCATTGGCCGCAGGATCGAACCTGCCAGATATCATTTTCTTTACCTGCGGCACAGTCATTGGCGGGGCTGGTGGCGCGCTTTATGCGGCATCAAGATCAATGATGGTGCGTCATACGGACCCCGAGCGCCCGACAGAAGCCTTTGGTCTGTTTGCATTATCTGGCAAGGCTACGGCATTTTTGGCGCCGCTTCTTATTGGGGTGTTCACAGCCATGACGGGCAATGTTCAGCTAGGTTTTCTACCTGTGATCTTTCTCTTTCTTCTTGGTCTTCTCGTGTTAAACTGGGTTGATAAAGATGGAGATCGCTCAGAATGGTCCGCTTCCTCGTAGTATGTATTGTCGCGTTCGCTTTTACCGCATGTGGCGGAGAAGATGAGGCGAGCGTTGGTCAAGCCACAGTATCCACCCAAAATAGCGGTGACGCGCGGGTTGCGAAAAACCTGTTTGGCGCGGCCGCACGCGGCTCGCAACAAAACGCTGAACCGATTGGCGGCTACGCACGGGGCTGTCAGGCGGGCGGTGTGTCACTTGCTGAAACAGGCCCCACATGGCAGGCAATGCGGCTAAGCCGCAACCGTAACTGGGGCCAGCCCGAGCTGGTTGATTTCGTGCAAGATCTGTCGCGCTTTGCGGCCACGCAACCAGGCTGGGAAGGGCTGTATGTTGGCGATCTGAGCCAGCCGCGCGGCGGCCCGATGCTAAGCGGTCATGCGAGCCATCAGGTTGGTCTGGATGCGGATATCTGGATGCTCCCCCCCGATCGTTTGAATTTAACCGAGGCCGAGCGCGAGACGATTTCATCGATCTCAATGCGCCGTGAACGGGGTGCGTATACAAACAGCAGCTGGTCGCCCCAGCATGAGGCGATATTAAAAGCGGCTGCATCTGATCCGCGTGTTGCACGGATATTTGTTTTTCCGGGTGCAAAGGTTGCGATGTGTAATTCTGCAACGGGTGATCGCAGTTGGCTTAATAAAATCCGCCCTTGGTATGGGCATCATTATCATTTTCACGTGCGTTTGCGCTGCACTGAGGGCGCGGAGGGATGCAAAAACCAAGCGCCCCCACCTGCGGGTGATGGCTGTGCGGATGCGCAAAAATGGGTGAATGATATCTTGAACCCACCACCACCAAACCCCAATCCGCGCCCGCCCAGAGGGCCGCTGACAATGGCACAGCTTCCGTCGCAGTGTCAGTCTGTGCTTCGCGCGAATTAACCCATGCAGATACTCGTTGGACTATTATGGCTCTTGATGGGCACTGCTTTAGGCTTGCCCGAGCCGCTGCGTATTGAACGCATCAAGGTGGTGTCCGACGATCCCGATCTGGGCGGATTGTCGGGGATTGAGATGGCAGATGATGGGCTGTCTTATGTGGCGCTATCAGATCGTGGGTTTCTGGTGCGGGCGCAGATCACCCGCGATGCGACGGGCGCAATTAGCGCAATTGCGCATGACCCCGTCACCCGGCTAATCACGCCACGCCCAAATGGTGTGACCACACGCGATAGCGAGGGGCTGGTTGTCACGCCCGAGGGCGCGATTTTCATCTCGTTCGAAGGGACGCACCGCGTTGCACAATTTCCAAACCTTGCGGCGATGGAGGCTACGCTTCCGTCCCATCCTGAGTTTGCAGGCTTCCAGCCCAATAGCGGGTTAGAGAGCCTTGCAATAGATGCGGATGGTGTACTTTATGCACTGCCAGAGAGGTCGGGTCGCTATGACAGACCGTTCCCAATTTTCCGGTTTCAAGATGGGCAGTGGGATGTGCCCTATGTTTTGCCACGCGTAGGATCGTTTCTTGTCGTGGGGGCAGATTTTGGCCCTGATGGGATGCTCTATGTGCTTGAGCGTGACTTCACGGGCTTTAGCTTTCTCAACCGTGTACGTTGCGTTGATCTGCAATCGGGTGAGGCCTACACCGTTTTTGTGGGCACAGGGCAGTATGGCAATCTTGAAGGCATATCGGTCTGGCGTGACAGCCCAGAGACCCTGCGACTGACGATGGTATCTGATGATAACTATAATATGTTGCAGCAAACCGAGATTGTCGAACTTCAGATCAAAGGTTGACCAAAGCTATATGGCTGCCTAAACGGCGGTTGTCTGGCATGATGCCAGGCCAAGTGCCGCACCCTTGCAAAAACGGATTTATTTACATGACACGTCTTCTCCCCGGTGTTTTCGCCATGGCCGCTATTGTTGTGGCCTCAAACATCCTTGTTCAATTCCTGATCCTTGATGGGTTGCTCACATGGGGGGCGTTTACCTATCCGTTTGCATTTCTCGTCACAGACGTGATGAACCGGATTTATGGGCCTTCTGCGGCACGTAAGGTTGTGCTTGCGGGTTTGGTGACAGGGATCATTTGTTCGTTGATCGGATCTCAAATCATGTTGCAAGGCGATGGGTATACCTATCCGGCTGTTGCTGTGCGGATCGCGATTGGCTCTGCTTGTGCCTTTGCTGTTGCGCAGCTTCTCGATGTTGCGGTCTTTGATCGGCTGCGCGCAGGCGCGTGGTGGCGGGCACCTTTGGCGTCAACACTGATCGGCGCGACAGTGGATACAGCGCTGTTTTTCAGCATTGCCTTTGCCGCAGGCCTAAACGGATTGAGCGCCTCAGCCGCGGCCGAGGTGTCATGGGCGCAAGACGCGGCACCTTTGCTGACAGTCGGGCCAATTGCGCCGCTTTGGGTCTCGCTTGCCATCGCGGATTGGGCGGTCAAGATCGCGATTGCGCTGATTGCACTTATCCCGTTCAGGGTGATAGCGGGTCGATTTGCACAACCCGCCATGTAATTGCGGTATCTGGTGAGAATTATCTTGATTTAAACCAAATCTGTGCCACCTTCTGACTTAGGCGAAACATTTTGAAAGGAGGTGATCCAGTGCATCATGAGGTATTGGAGACGTGTATCGGGACAACTTGGGGAGTTACTGGCTAGGGCAGCCCTTAGACAATAAAACCTCAAGGTGGTGATCCTAACCGGTCTACCTCCGACATTCAGATAAGGGCCATCCTATTCGCAAGGGTGGCCCTTTTTCATGCCAAGTGTCACAATAGGCATGTTATTTTGACCCAAGGCGATAATGAACGGCCCGAACCTATGCGTATTAACGATCAGATTGAGCTGGCCGATTGGGAGCTGGTCGAAAGCTTTGTCAGGGCATCAGGGCCGGGTGGGCAAAACGTCAATAAGGTTGCAACAGCCGTTGAACTACGGTTTGCCGCACAAAGATCACCACATTTGACCGATGCTGTGAAACGAAGGCTTAAACGGCTTGCTGGGCAGCGTTGGAATAGCGAGGGCGAGCTTGTCATCTTTGTGCAAGAGACACGCTCGCAGCAACGCAACCGTGAGATCGCGCGTGACAGGCTGCGGCAGCTCGTGCACAAAGCAACTGTCGTGCCAAAGCGCCGGATTGCCACCCGTCCAACCTATGGGTCGGTGAAACGACGCCTAGAAGGCAAGAAAGCCCGCAGCGATGTGAAAAAGCTACGCGGTAAGATCGAAGAATAGGGGAGCCATATGGCAACGGATAATAACCGCAAACAGGCCCTAGCCACGCAGATCGCGCAGGCCTTGCATTATGTGGATCAAGAGACAGGCGCTGTTGTCCCCCCCATCCAGCCAACGGCGACCTACGCGCGCGATGCGGATTACGCCATTCGCAAGCCCTATTGGTATCGCCGCGATGGCAATCAAACCACAGCCCATGCCGAAGCGATGATCGCCATGCTTGAGGACGCGACCGAAACGTTGCTTTTTGCCTCTGGCATGTCGGCTTGCTCTGCGGTGATCGAACAGCTTGCTCCGGGTGCGCATGTGGTTATTCCCGAGGTGATGTATCACGGTGTTCTCCACCAGATGCAAATTTCCGCAGAAAAACAGCGTATTGAAATCACCAGCTATCAGGCGGGTGATTTAACACAGCTTGAGGCCGCAACCCGCCCCGGCAAAACAAAGCTTGTCTGGGTCGAAACACCCAATAACCCAAATTGGGAGGTCACAGATATCGCGGCCGCCGCAAAGATCGCACATGCCGCCGGGGCAAAGCTGTTTGCAGATTGCACAGGCACCCCGCCGACAATGACCCGCGCGCTCGCGCTTGGCGCCGATTATTCATTTCATTCGGCCACCAAGTACCTCAACGGGCATTCGGATATCACAGCAGGTGCGCTGTCGTGCAAAGAGACAGGGCCAGAGTGGGAAGAGATCGCGCTTATTCGGAACCTGCATGGCACGGTTTTGCATTCGCAGGATGCGTGGTTGCTGATTAGAGGGATGCGCACGCTTTTTCTTCGGGTTGAGCGCGCCAGCAAAAACGCGATGGCGGTCGCCCGGCATTTTGCAGATCACCCGCATATTGAGGCGGTGCATTACCCGGGGCTTCCCTCGCATCCCGGCCACGAGATTGCTAGGGTGCAAACAGACGGGCAATTTGGCGGAATGCTATCGCTGATAGTAAAAGGCGATGAACAAAACGCCATTGATACAGCCCGCTATTGTCAGGTGTTTTACCCCGCGACATCATTGGGCGGCGTCGAAAGCCTGATTGAGCATCGCAAAACAGTATCTGGCGAAGGCTTTCCAGTGCATCCGAGTTTGTTGCGGCTGTCCATTGGCATCGAAGACCCGGATGACCTGATCTACGATCTTGAGCAGGCTTTGACACAAGCGTTCAGCGGATCATAATTGATGAAAGAGTGGGAAAGAGTGTGATGCCAAAAACGATACTGATCACAGGGGCTACCGACGGTATAGGTCTTTTGACTGCAAAGATGCTCGCCGATCAGGGGCATCAGATATTGCTCCATGGACGGGACGCGGCCAAGCTCGCCACAGCGCAGGCCGAGGTGGGCGGGGATAGCCGCACCTATCAGGCGGATCTCGCCCGGCTTGCGGATGTTATGGCGCTCGCGCGCGCGGTCACGGCAGATGTCACGCAGTTGGATGTGCTCATCAACAATGCAGGTGTTTTAAAAGCCACCAACCCGCGCACAGCCGACGGCATGGATTTGCGCTATATGGTCAATACGCTCGCGCCTTATGCTCTTACCCGCGAACTGTTGCCGCTAATCCCAACGGACGGGCGGATCGTGAACCTATCTTCTGCGGCGCAGGCGCCTGTGTCTTCTGATGCCCTCACGCGCGGGGGCGCAATGAGTGATATGGAGGCCTATGCCCAAAGCAAATTGGCAATCACAATCTGGTCACAGGAAATGGCGAAAGAGATGCAAGATGGCCCGGTAGTTGTCTCAGTAAACCCAGGCTCTTTGCTGGCCACAAAAATGGTCAAAGAGGGCTTTGGCATTGCGGGAAATGACCTGTCAATTGGTGCAGATATCCTATGTGCTGCAGCCTTGAGTGACACATTTTCAGATGTGTCTGGTCAGTATTATGACAATGATGCGGGTCGTTTTGCACCACCGCATGCGATGGCCGCAGATGCGGCCCATGTCGGCCAAGTGATGCAAGGGATCGCGTCGGCTTTGACGGCTCTTGGATATCCGTCAAAATAGCCATAAGAAATCTATTGGCGCGCTCTCTTTTCGCATTATGTGTGGAAGAGAGCTTTGATAAATATAAATGTAGATTCGTAATCTGGGGAGAAGACTTATGGACGGAAATGATATTGGCAAATGCCCAGTGATGCATGGTGCGGCTGTGGGCACAACAAATGATGTGCGCGGCAATCGCGATTGGTGGCCGAACCAGCTGAACCTTAGCATCCTGCATCAAAATGGGCCCACGCTTGACCCCTTTGGCAATGCTGTGGATTACGCAGAGGCATTCAAATCCTTGGATCTCAAGGCGTTAAAGGCGGACCTCACAGCGCTGATGACGGATAGCCAGGATTGGTGGCCAGCAGATTATGGCCATTACGGGCCGTTCTTTGTGCGCATGGCGTGGCACTCAGCCGGGACATATCGCACAGCCGATGGCCGTGGCGGCGGCGGCACAGGCCAACAGCGCTTTGCACCTTTGAATAGCTGGCCCGATAACGGCAACCTCGACAAAGCGCGTCGTTTGCTGTGGCCGATCAAACAGAAATACGGCAATAAAATCTCTTGGGCTGATCTGTTCCTTCTCACCGGCAATGTGGCGATGGAATCGATGGGCTTTAAAACCTTTGGTTTTGGCGGCGGCCGCGTGGATACATGGGCACCCGAGGAAGACGTCTATTGGGGCGCTGAGGATAAATGGCTCGAAGAAAGCGGTGGTCCAAACACGCGCTACACAGGCGAGCGTGATCTCGAAAACCCATTGGCCGCTGTGCAGATGGGCCTGATCTACGTGAACCCCGAGGGCCCGGATGGCAATCCTGATCCGCTGGCCTCTGCCTTTGATATCCGCGATACCTTTGGCCGCATGGGCATGAATGATGAGGAAACCGTGGCGCTTGTTGCTGGTGGTCACACCTTTGGTAAGGCACATGGTGCAGGCGACGCAGCCCTCGTCGGACCAGAGCCCGAGGCCGCCCCGATTGAGGCAATGGGCTTCGGTTGGCAGAATGACTTTGAATCAGGCAAAGGCGTGCACACCATCACCAGCGGGATCGAAGGCGCATGGACCCCAACACCGATCACCTGGGATATGTCCTATTTTGATACGCTCTTTGGCTATGAATGGGCGCTAACAAAAAGCCCAGCAGGGGCCAATCAATGGACAGCCGTTGGCGGTGAAGGCACAGTTCCTGATGCCCATGATCCCGCGCGCAGCCATGCCCCAATGATGACCACCGCCGATATGGCCATGCGCATGGACCCGGCTTATGAGGTGATTTCGCGCAAGTTCCATAGCGACCCTGATCTTTTCGCCGATGCTTATGCGCGCGCTTGGTTTAAGCTCTTGCACCGGGACATGGGGCCAAAGATCCGCTATTTGGGTGATGAAGTTCCTGCCGACGATCTCATCTGGCAGGACCCGATCCCAGCGGTCGATCATGATCTGGTGAATGCAGCGGACATTGCGGATCTCAAGGCCCAGGTGATGGCCTCAGGTCTGAGCATATCTGAATTGGTGCAAACGGCCTGGGCTTCTGCAGCAACTTACCGTGGGTCTGATCACCGTGGCGGTGCAAATGGTGCGCGTATTCGCCTCGCTCCGCAAAAGGACTGGGAGGTGAACCAACCCGACCAGCTCGCCAAGGTGCTCGGTGCTCTGGAAGGTATCCAAACCGCCTTTAATGATGCGGCCTCTGGCGGCAAAGCTATCTCAATGGCGGATATGATTGTGCTTGCAGGCTCTGCTGCGGTCGAGGCGGCTGCAAAAGCGGGTGGTTTTGACCTTGATGTGCCATTCACACCGGGCCGTACAGATGCTGATGATGCGCAAACGGATGCAGAAAATATCGCAGTGCTTGAGCCCAAAGCCGATGGGTTCCGGAATTATCTGCAAGCTGCTTATACGGTCTCTGCAGAAGAACTGTTGGTCGATAAGGCGCAACTTATGACGCTCAGCGCGCCAGAAATGACTGCACTTGTGGGTGGTCTGCGCGTGTTGGGTGCAAATCATGCTGGGGCCGCCCATGGGGTCTTTACAGATCGTGTTGGCGTGTTGTCGAATGATTTCTTCGTCAACATTTTGGATATGGGCACCACATGGCAAGCGGCATCAACCGATGGTATCTACGAAGGCCATGCCAATGGTCAGGTCAAATGGACAGGCACACGGGTTGATCTGATCTTTGGCTCAAACTCGCAGCTCCGCGCCTTGTCCGAGGCCTATGCCCAAGATGATGCAAAAGATGCGTTTGCCGCACAGTTCATCGCAGCTTGGGTCAAAGTGATGGAGCTTGATCGCTACGACCTGCGGTAAACACGTATGAAAATCTATGCGCGGGATATGACACAATACTCCGCGCATACCCCTTCTTAGGTTTAGAAATATCCCGGGGGTCTGGGGGC
>CAKMZE010000091.1:566-11173 GCA_929200295.1 uncultured Alphaproteobacteria bacterium | reverse complement strand
ATTGACGAGCTTGAGCCAGAAAAGCGCGGCGTCTATGGCGGCGGCTGCGGGTATTTTTCCGTGAATGGCGATATGGACATGTGCATCGCCTTGCGCACAGCTGTTCTCAAAGACCAGAAGCTCTATATCCAAGCTGGCGGCGGCGTCGTCTATGACAGTGACGCCGAGGCCGAGTATCAAGAGACCGTGCATAAATCCAACGCGATCCGCAAAGCGGCGGCAGATGCGGCCATGTTTGATACCACGGGCAATCAATAACATTTCTTAGGTTTTGAAATATCCCGGGGGTTTGGGGGCTGGCCCCCAAGACAGGCCCCGCCACTATCGCAGGGCCCTGTTATTCAGCTAACAGTACCGAGGATACAGGCACCAATGCCACCTGCCCCGCACGATTTGCTGTGCCCCACAGGATCAAAGCCGAGATCGTATCAGCCCGCACGCGCCCAAGCAGCACGACACCGCTCTCTTGCCGCGCACGAAACGCCGCTTGATCCATAAACCGCCGGATCACCCGCGCCGCTTGCCCATCACTATCAAGATCACGGTATACGGCCGCGTTTGGCACATCCAGCTTACCAGCCTCACGTGCGAGTGAATTAAGCCCGCGTGACACGGTCACAAGCCCACGGCCTTCAGCGGCAATCGTCTCAATCACCTGCCCGGTTTGCCGACTTCCTCCAGAAGACAGCGTGCCAGCACCATCTAAGACCGCCACAGTCTCTGGCAACATCGAAAACGCCGCTTCAAAATACACCTCAACATCCGACGGCGTTGCGCCATCTGGCAATTCCGCGAGGATGCCAACCTCAATACCTGCCGCACGGTACGCCACCATTTTGTCGCGCGCATCAGCAGAGCCTGGATCAAGCATCACTGTTACCGGGAACGGGATTCCTGCCAAAGCAGGGATAGCGCCCGCAAAATCCCCATCATCGATGAGTACAACAGATACCATCGGTTTGTTTTCAGGGTTTTGCGACAGCATGCTGTAGCGCGAGATCGCGGGTAAGCTCGGGTCTGTTACAACGATAACCGTTTCTTCCTGAGCAGCTTGCGTTGCAGGCGCCTCAGAATTTGGTCGGTTTATCTGTACAGAGCCATTGCCTGTTGGCAAATTCGACGCGCCTTCAGGAATAAGTGTAATCACATCCGGGGTTTCAGCATCAGTTGTAGGTGCATCATCTACTGGCATCTGCTCTTCTGGTGCATCCGCTTGCTCTTCAGATGGTTGTTCATCATCTGCCGCCGTCTTCTCAGGTGCAGTCTCATCAGAAGGCATTGTCACTACCACGTCCGATGGGCTTTCCTCAATCTCTGTCGTGTCTTCGTCTGTGACGTCCTCAATAACAGTCGCATCAGGTGTTTCATTTTCTTCAGGTGCAGTTGGCGCGGCCTCTGGCACATCAGCCTCAGCAATAATGATAACATCTTGCGGCTCAGGTGCTGGATCGCTCTCTGCGTCAGCCGGCGCGTCTGGTGTTTCGACCTCAGGCAATGCCGCTGGAGCCGTTGAAACGATCACATCGCTCTCTGTTTCTGGCATTTGCGGCGAAAGCCCTTGCGGGTTTGGCAGAACCGGATCTTCGGTTGTGGCCGCAATCTCGGGCGATTGATCATCCGCGGGCTCCGAAAACCCATCAACGACAACCTCTGTCGTCGGCTGCTGGGCTGGTGCTGTCTGCGCATCGGTCACAACCATTTCTTCGATTTCCGGGGTTGAGACACGCGGCGCTGTTGTCTGTGTCGTGCTCTCAGGCGCTGTGTCGTCGGCAATCTCTGGGGCTTCTGCTGTATCTTGCGTTGTCGCATCAGGCTGAGGCGCCTCAACGGGGGCCGTCACCAACGGTGCTTTTGGCGGCGTACTGGCCGCCGGGGCATCATACATCAATGACACCATCGCTAATATCAGGCTGCCGCAAAACAACCCCCAAACACTACCCGAAAAAACCCCACGCATATGGCTGCTCACCTCTTTTTGTATCGTCTCATCGTTCTAACGGACCTTGACGACAACCCAATCCACAGATCATGTATACAACATCTATACCGCGACCCAAAGGGGTGAGGGTAGCTTAAAATGAAGGACAGGTGCATAGATGCTGCTGTTGATAGATAATTACGACAGTTTTACCTATAATCTGGTGCATTATTTGGGTGAACTGGGTGCAGATGTCCATGTCGCACGCAATGATGCGCTGAATGTGCAAGAGGCAATGGCGCTCAAGCCCGAGGCGATTGTGCTCTCGCCCGGCCCATGTGACCCACAGCGCGCAGGTATTTGTCTTGCTTTGACCGAAGCCGCCGCTGAAACACGCATCCCGCTGTTGGGTGTGTGTTTGGGGCATCAAACAATTGCCGAAGCCTTTGGCGGTGATGTTATTCGCTGTCATGAAATCGTGCATGGCAAAATGGGCACGATGCGCCACACAGGCAAAGGTCTCTTTGCAGGTCTTCCCACCCCATTTGAGGCAACGCGATATCATTCATTGACGGTGTCTCGCGACACCCTGCCAGAGTGTCTTGAGATCACGGCTGAGCTAGAAGACGGCACGATTATGGGCCTGCAACACAAAGAGCTGCCGATCCACGGTGTGCAGTTCCACCCTGAAAGCATCCGCTCAGAACATGGGCATCAGATGCTCGATAACTTTTTAAAACACATGAAGGTCCCCGCATGAGTGATGCAATGAAGCCCCTTATTTCTGCCGCATCTGAGGGGCCGCTGACACGCGCCCAAGCAGAGGACGCCTTTGGCCTGCTATTTGATGGCGCCGCCACCGAGGCACAGATCGGCGGGCTTTTAATGGCGATGCGCGCGCGCGGCGAATCAGTGACGGAATACGCCGCGGCCGCCGCGGCGATGCGCGCCCGTTGCAATGCGGTTTCTGCTCCCGCTGATGCGATGGATATCGTTGGCACCGGGGGCGATGGCAAAGGCACGCTGAATATTTCTACCGCAACAGCCTTTGTGGTCGCAGGCGCAGGTGTGCCTGTGGCAAAACATGGCAATAAAAACCTGTCGTCTTTATCTGGGGCCGCAGATGCGCTGGGGCAGATGGGTATCAATGTGATGGTTGGCCCTGATGTTGTTGAACGCGCGATTGCTGAGGCTGGCATTGGGTTCATGATGGCCCCAATGCACCATCCGGCTGTGAAATATGTCATGCCAGTGCGGCAGCAGCTCGGATGCAAAACGATCTTTAACATATTGGGACCGCTGACAAATCCAGCGGGCGCAAAGCGCCAATTAACAGGGGCGTTCTCCCCTGATCTGATCCGCCCCATGGCCGAAACGCTCAAAGAGCTCGGGTCAGAGGCCGCTTGGCTTGTCCATGGATCGGATGGCACTGACGAGATTGCGATCTCAGGCACTACGGCTGTGGCGGCACTCGCGACGGATGGCGGCATAACAGAGCTCGAAGTTCACCCAGAGCAAGCAGGCCTGCCTGTTCATCCTTTCGAGGACATTATGGGCGGCACGCCTGAGCAAAACGGCAAGGCGTTCCAAGCGCTCTTAAACAGGGAAAAGGGCGCATACCGCGATGCGGTCTTGCTCAATGCCAGTGCAGCACTTCTTGTTGCGGGGCGCGTTGATAACCTCAAAGATGGGGCCGCGCGCGCCGCTGAAAGCATTGATAGCGGTGCAGCACTACGCGCTGTTGAAACGCTCGCGCGTATTACGTCGGCGGCATGATGTTTGATACGTCACGGCTCGGTGCATGGGCCGAACTGCCATTTTTTCAGGATAATCTACCCGCGCTATCCGCGCAAATATCAGGCGAAATACTGCCCCCACCAGCACTGACATTTGCGGCACTTGAGCACACGCAGCCGGATGATGTGAAGCTCGTCATTATTGGGCAAGACCCCTATCACACACCCGGCAAAGCCGATGGTCTTGCGTTTTCCATTCCTGATCATTTCGGTGGACGGTTAGACAGTTTGGGTAATATTTTCAAAGAACTCAATGATGATCTCAATGTGTCACGCAGCAAAACATCGCTTGATGACTGGGCGAAACAGGGTGTTCTCCTTCTTAATACCGCACTGACTGTGCCCCCCGGCAAGCCCAAAGCACATGCAAAGCTTGGGTGGTCTCAGCTCGTGCGTGAAGTGATCCAGTATCTCAATAATTCACCACGTGCTTATCTGCTTTGGGGTAAGCCAGCACAGGCTTATGAAAAAGAGATCAAGGGAGAGGATCATCTAATTTTGAAGTCCGCACATCCCTCACCCTTATCCGTGCATCGTGGATTTTTTGGCAGTCGCCCCTTTTCGCGGATCAATGACTGGCTTACGACTCAAGGCAAATCTGAGATAAATTGGGCGGACCCAGAATGACCATGACCATACTCGATAAGATCAAAGCCTATAAGCTAGAGGAAGTGGCCGCGCGCAAAGCACAGGTCTCTTTGGCCGAGGTTGAAGCACAGGCAAAGGCCGCACCCGCGACACGCGGCTTTGCTGCCGCCCTCGCCTCTGCAACGCGTACAGGATACGGGCTTATCGCTGAGGTGAAAAAAGCCAGCCCATCTAAGGGGCTGATCCGGGCCGATTTTGATCCGCCAACCTTGGCCAAAGCCTATGAAGATGGCGGTGCGACGTGTCTTTCGATCTTAACCGACACCCCGTCTTTCCAAGGGGCTGACAGCTATTTAACCGATGCGCGCGCGGCGACATCCCTGCCCGCTTTGCGCAAAGATTTCATGTATGACACCTATCAGGTTGCTGAGGCCCGCGCACTTCATGCGGATTGTATCCTGATCATCATGGCATCAGTGTCAGACGCACAAGCGCAAGAGCTCGAAGATGCGGCAACCCAATGGGGTATGGATGTCTTGCTTGAGGTTCACGATGCGGATGAGCTGGCCCGCGCAACGGCGCTGAAATCCCCATTGATGGGGATCAATAACCGGAACCTCAAAACATTCGAAACCTCGCTGGACACGACCAAGGTCTTATCTAAGCTAGTTCCAGCAGATCGCATGATCGTATGTGAAAGCGGGTTGTCCGGCCCCAAAGAGCTGGCCGATATGGCGCGCTACGGCGCGCGCAGCTTTCTCATCGGCGAAAGCCTGATGCGACAAGACGATGTGACCGAGGCCACGCGCACGATACTGGCAAACCCGCTTATCGCCGGGGGGCTATAGATGGCACGCACATCTGACCCCAAATTGAGCCATTTCGATCCCGATGGGCAGGCGCATATGGTCGATGTGTCAGAAAAATCCGTTACCGACAGGATTGCGCAGGCAGAAACGACGATCACCATGCTGCCCGAAACGCTCGCTATGATCCAAGAAGGGCGCGCTGGCAAAGGCGACGTTTTAGGGATCGCGCGGATCGCTGGGATCATGGCTGCGAAAAAGACCGCTGATCTCATTCCGCTGTGCCACCCTTTGCCCATATCAAAGGTCGCTGTTGATCTGGTGTGCGACACCGCCCTACCCGGTGTGAAAATCACCAGCACGGTGAAAACAACAGGCCAAACAGGCGTCGAGATGGAAGCGCTGACCGCCGCCTCAACCGCAGCGCTCACCGTTTATGACATGGTCAAAGCAGTGCAAAAAGACATGGTCATCGGTGGTTTGCGCGTCATCCTGAAAGACGGCGGAAAATCCGGCCGGTTTGAGGCCTAATGCAACCGCGCCCGCGCATATCCACAACCAGTGAGCGTGCGCTATGATCCCTGTGGCCGAGGCTTTGGCGCGCTGTCTCGATCAGGTTGCGGTCATCAGTACTGAGACCGTGGCAACGGTCAATGCCAACCGCCGCGTACTTAGACAAGATGCCATAGCACCGCGCGACCATCCTCCCTTTGCTGCGTCCATCATGGATGGCTATGCCTGCCAGAACAGCGACGCTGTTTCAGGCGCAACACTGCGCATTATGGGTGAGGCCGCAGCTGGCCACCCTTGGGAAGGGACCATTTCACAAGGCGAGGCCTTACGGATATTCACAGGCGCACCAATGCCCGCTGGTGCTGATCGTGTTATCATTCAAGAGGATGTCACGCGCGATGGTGATGTCATTACACTGGGGACACAGCTATCGCCTGAGCAGTTCGTGCGCCCCATTGGGGCTGACTTCACAGCGGGGCAAACGATGGCTGCACCGCGTATTATCAACAGTGCTGATCTGGGGCTGTTAGCAGCGATGAATGTAGCCGAGGTAACCGTAAGCCAACGACCTAAGGTTGCCCTCATCACCACCGGCGATGAACTAGTCATGCCTGGCGCCACGCCCAAACCTGGCCAAATCATCGCCTCAAATGCCATCGCACTCCAAGCCATTGTCCAAGACACCGGCGGCATTGCCAATGTGCTCCCCATTGCAATGGACACACGCGCCGACATTATGGCAGCCTTTCAGCAAGCAGATGATTGGCGTGCAAATATTATTGTCAGTATCGGCGGCGCATCTGTTGGCGATCATGATCTGTTGGCCGCATGCGCCGTAGATTGGGGCGCGCAGCTTGCCTTTCACAAGATCGCGATGCGCCCCGGTAAGCCCCTGATCGCAGGCGCGCGCGGGAAAACGGCCTATCTGGGCCTTCCCGGGAACCCTGTGTCGGCTATTGTTTGCGGGCATCTCTTTTTGCGGCCTATGATCCGCAAAATGCAGGGCCGTCACGATGTCGCGCCACCAGAGACGCGCGCCGTATTAACGCATGATATCAGCGCAAACGGGCCACGGGCGCATTACATGCGCGCGCACATGACCCAAGACGGTGTGACACAGGTGGTCACCCCGATGGACAGACAGGACTCTGCGCTTTTATCAGTGCTCACACAAGCCAATGCACTGTTGATACGCCCGCCCCATGATCCCGCACGCAAAGCCGGTGAGCATGTGAAAGTGATCCCCCTTACCACATCGGCTTGACACAAAAGGGGAACATCGGTAGAACATATAAAAAACATACCCTTGTTTGCGTGCAGGAGAGAGAAAATATGTTAACCAAGAAACAGCTCGATTTGCTTGAATTTATTCATCAGCGTGTCCAGCGCGATGGCGTACCCCCTTCGTTTGATGAAATGAAAGAGGCGCTTGATCTGCGTTCAAAATCTGGGATTCACCGTCTTATTACAGCGCTGGAAGAGCGCGGGTTTATCCGCAGGCTTGCACACAAG
The DNA here is from genome assembly GCA_929200295.1 of uncultured Alphaproteobacteria bacterium. Lineage (GTDB taxonomy): Bacteria > Pseudomonadota > Alphaproteobacteria > Rhodobacterales > Rhodobacteraceae > Yoonia. The sequence goes on along the minus strand of CAKMZE010000091.1, from coordinate 4,040 downwards.
GCCCGGGCGCTTGAGATCGTGAAATTGCCCGAAGCGATGACGACACGCAAAACAGGATTTACCCCTCGTGTGATTGAGGGCGATAAGCCTGATAGCATCCCTGACAAGGCGATGGCGGTTGAGGCCGCTGGCGCGATTGAGCTTCCTGTGATGGGGCGGATCGCCGCTGGTGTTCCTATCGCTGCAATTTCTGAGGTGTCGCATAATGTTGCTGTGCCGCAGACCATGCTTGGCGCGGGCGAGCATTACGCGCTCGAAGTACGCGGCGATTCGATGATTGAAGCAGGCATCAATGATGGCGATGTGGTTGTGATCAAAGAAACATCGACTGCGAATAATGGTGATATCGTTGTGGCCTTGGTTGAGGATGCAGAGGCAACGCTCAAACGGTTTCGTCGCAATGGCAGTATGATCGCGTTAGAGGCCGCAAACCCCGCCTATCAAACACGTATGCTGCGCGATGATCAGGTCAAAGTGCAAGGGCGGCTTGTCGGGTTGATCCGCACATACTGACCCGCACTACGGATCCAGTTTAAGTATCGCACCATTTGGAATGCCATCACGCGTGGCATTCATATTCCACGGTCTGCGTCCCGTCACCTGATGGGATGTGACGATTTTGAGCGTGTTATCATCTGATAGGGTCATCGCCAAAGCCCCTGTTTGCCGTAGCTTTTTGATATCAAAGACCAAACATGGCCGCTCAACCTCATCGACGTTATTGGCGATAAGCACCGCAGCCTGCCCGCAGCCCTGTAATTCAGCGAGCGCTGTTTTGCCACTGACCTGTAATATCGCCCATGGCCCAATCTCTGTTTCAACAACCCGCCCTTCGCGCGAAAACCCCGGTCGTTCTGCGGCTTGCGACTGTAATACAGGCGCGCCATCATTTTCGAGCCAGACACCTGCGACAAAACCATTGCCCTTTGGCTTTGATAACGCGCGCCCCTCTTGGGTCATCACCCCCAAGAGGCTACCACTATCAGCCACCAGCAGCTTTGGCCGTTCTGTCATCATCCAGAGCGCCCCTGCAGCACATATAGGAATAGCACCCAAAACTCGTGCCTTGCCCTGCCACAGGATCCCCCAAAGCAACCCAATGGTCAGGATCGGCAGCACTATCATAGTGGGCGACACGATATGCCCCACGGCCCCATCAAGTGCCGATACAGTTTGCGCCACCATCATAATCCAACGCAACCCAAGCCCCATTACCCACAGGCACAGATCCCATAACCCAAAGGGCGCAAGACACACCGCTAAGACAGCCGCAGGCATCACAAATAGCCCCATCAGGGGGACACTCAGCAGATTTGCAATCAACCCATAGTACGCAAATTGATTGAAATGTGCCGCCGCAAATGGCGCTGTCGCCATGCCTGCGACAAAGGATGATATTACCAGCGATAAGGCGGGCTTTGCCCATTTCGGAACACGGTGCATATCCACATGCTTAAGCCCGCGAAACACGGCCACAAGGGCTGTGGTTGCTGCAAATGACATCTGAAATCCCGGACCTGTCAACGCCTCAGGATGCAAAAGCAAGATCAAGGTGGCGGCAATGGCAACAGCGCGCAACGTAATCGCTTGCTTGCCTAAGATCACTGCACAAAACATCACCGCGACCATAATATAAGCGCGTTCCGTCGCGACATTCCCGCCAGAAAGTGCCAGATAAAATGCCCCGGCAATCAAGGCAAACCCGGCCGCGATTTTCTTTACCGGCCATCTGAGGCCAATAACAGGAATGCAAATCAAAAGCGCCCGGACAAAACCAAATACAAATGCCGTCAAGAGCCCCATATGCAAGCCAGAAATCGCCAAAAGATGCGCAAGATTTGAGGCGCGCAAAGCCGCAAGGTTTTGCTGGCTCATTTGTGAACGGTCGCCAGACATGATCGCCGCCGCAAATGCACCGACCTCGCCCGGCAATGTTTCTTGCACAGCGCGCGAGAGCCCGATCCTTGCTGCAAAAATCTGCATACGCCATCCGTTAAGCGCGGCAGCCTCAATCCGTAGCACAGGCGTGCGGGTATATCCGACAGCCCCCAGTTTCGCAAACCATGCATGACGCTGAAAGTCATATCCACCGGGCTCTGCCGGGCCACTTGGTGGCGACAGATGCCCTGTGAGTATCAACACATCGCCTGGCATAAATTCTGCGATAGGCTGCTCACCATGCAAGGAGACCCGCACGCGTTCTGGCGTGCGATCGGGCGACATTCTGGCCAAGATGACGTGATCAAGGGTAAGCCGCACGGCATCGCTAGATGACCGGTCGATTGCGATGATGCGGCCCTCAATCGGGCCATAATAGCGAAAGCCTAAGACAGGTGCTGCAACCGTATCGGTCCGCAGCTTTGCAACAGCCCCCCCAGTGCAGACCAAAGCAACCGCCAGTGCCAGAGCCCCAAACCCCGGCGATATAATGCGGATCAACCAGCAGAAAAGAAAAACAACAATGCAAAGGCTGGCGACCGCAAAACCCGTAGGTTCAAAGCGCAATGAAAAATACCCGCCAATCCCAATACCAAGGCAAAGCGGCACCCAGCAAAACAAATGCCCACGCTGTTGCAAAAGGCTGTCTGTGATCACGCCCAGGGTTCCAAACCACTTCGTTTTCCGTTACGCGCTTTTTTGCGCATTATCGCCCACATCCAGTTTCAGGAAACTTGGTGAATGAAAGGTTAATCTCATGCAAAACAACACCGGATCAGATCGCCCTGTTGTCACCCGCTTTGCCCCCTCTCCGACCGGGGCGCTGCATATTGGCGGCGCAAGAACCGCGCTCTTTAACTGGCTTTTCGCCCGTTCGCGCGGTGGAAAATTCTTGCTGCGGATCGAGGATACTGATCGGGCGCGATCATCTGATGAGAACACCCAAGCTATTCTTGACGGCCTCACATGGCTGGGGCTTGATTGGGACGGTGCACCAATAAGCCAATTTGACCGCGCCGCGCGTCACGCAGAGGTTGCACATGCTTTGCTGGCCAGCGGCCATGCTTTCAAATGCTTTGCCACGCAAGATGAGATCGAGGCGTTTCGCGAAAACGCCCGGGCTGACAAAACATCGACGCTCTTCCGCTCGCCTTGGCGCGATGTACCAGAGAGCGATCACCCAGATCTGCCATATGTTATTCGAATCAAAGCCTCTCGGGACGGTGAGACAACACTGCACGATCAGGTGCAAGGCGATGTGACATGGTCCAATGCGCAGCTTGACGATATGATTTTACTGCGCTCGGACGGCACGCCTGTGTATATGCTTGCTGTCGTTGTTGACGATCATGATATGGGCGTCACCCATGTTATTCGCGGCGATGATCATTTGGCCAACGCCTTTCGGCAAAACATGATTTATGAGGCGATGGGTTGGGAAAAACCCACATTGGCGCATATCCCACTGATCTTTGGCCCTGATGGTAAGAAACTGTCAAAACGCCATGGCGCAACTGGTGCAGCTGAGTATCAAAC
>CAKMZE010000091.1:0-556 GCA_929200295.1 uncultured Alphaproteobacteria bacterium | reverse complement strand
GGGTGGAGCCATGGAGACGATGAGTTTTTCACAGATGCACAAGCCCGCGCATGGTTTGATTTACCAGGTATTGGGAAATCTCCTGCACGGTTTGACTTCAAAAAGCTGGATCACATCTGCGGACAGCACATCGCTGTGATGGACAATGCTGCGCTGCTGCATGAATTGGACATGTTTTTTGCGGCAACTGCGGCACCAGCCTTGTCGGATGCACAAAAGAAAGGCCTCTCAGATGCGCTTCCCTTTTTGAAAGAACGCGCAAAGACATTTCCAGAACTAGTTGAAAAAGCTCATTTTGTACTTACATCCCGCCCGATTACCCCTGATGAGAAATCTGCGGCACAGCTCACAAATGTATCCCGTGGTATACTGTCAGAATTGACGCCGCAGTTGCAAACTGCTAGCTGGGACCGAGATACCTTGGAGGGGATCGTTTCGGACATCGCGCAAGCGCATGACACGAAACTGGGCAAGCTCGCTGGGCCGCTTCGGGCGGCATTGGCGGGGCGCCGCGGTTTTTCCACCGGTTTTTTTTTTTTGTTTTGTTTTGGGTGGG
>CAKMZE010000090.1:9369-11215 GCA_929200295.1 uncultured Alphaproteobacteria bacterium | reverse complement strand
GATATTGGGCCTGTCAAACCCACGCAAAAAGCTTGCAGGTGCATGGCCATCAAACAGCTTTTGCACAATCTCATCACGTGTATCTGCATCCGCCGTTGCGGTGAACGCAGCCAATGGCACATCCAAGAGCCGTCGCAATTCCCCGATCCGCAAATAATCAGGCCGGAAATCATGCCCCCATTGCGAGACACAATGCGCCTCATCAACAGCGATCATCGACACGCCCGCCCTTTGCAGCATCCGCTGCGTCCCAGAGCGCGCCAAACGTTCAGGCGCGATATAAAGCAGTTTGAGCTGCCCTGCATCAAGCGCCTGCCAAACGGCATCGTTTTCTTCGGGCGTATTGCCAGAGGTCAGCGCCGCCGCCGCAACCCCCGCCTCGCGCAACCCGCGCACTTGGTCGCGCATGAGCGCAATGAGCGGTGAAATCACCACCGTGAGCCCATCGCGCACCAATGCTGGCAATTGAAAGCAAAGCGATTTGCCACCACCCGTTGGCATAATCGCAAGGGTGTTTTATCCGGTCACGACGGCCTCAACAATTTCTTGTTGTCCGGGGCGAAAATCGTCAAAGCCAAAGACGTCGCGCAAAACTTCTGTCGTCTGTGACACCCGATTTGACCCTGTTATTTTGAGTATGCTCTTTTGCAAAAGACTGTCTCATACTCTGTGTAAGACAACAAGAACCCCCACCTGAATGCGTGGAAATTTAGCGCCACAGGTTTTGACCATTGCGCAACAGAGACGTAGCCTCTACCCCTTTGCAAAAGGGAGCATATCATGGGTGAAATCACGCTTGTCAGGCACGGCCAGGCCAATTCAGCAGCAACAGATGAAATAGGCTATGATAAGCTCACCCCACTTGGCCACCAACAGGCACAATGGCTGGGCGAATGGATGCAGGCGCATGATGGATCCTTTGATCAGGTCTTTGCCGGCAGCTTACGCCGCCAGCAGGAAACGGCCGCAGGCATGGGGTTTGCGGATATTGTGACTGACGCGCGGCTCAATGAAATCGCCTATTACGATCTGAGCGCCGAAATGGCGCAATATGCGCCTGATGTGAAACGTGACAGCCCCGATGATTTTCATATCCACTTCCCAGAGACGCTTAACGCGTGGAAAGACGGGCACATCAAAGGCACGGAAAGCTACAGTGATTTCTGCACCCGCGTGTCCGAGATCCTTGCCATGGCCGCACAACCGGGCAAGCGTATTCTATGCGTGACATCTGGTGGGATTATTGCTCAGGCGGTTGCGCAGATTTTACAGCTTAGCATTCCGCAAATGGCGCAGATCGCAGTGCCGATCCTTAACAGCTCGGTGCACCGGTTTCATGTCACGGCCCACGGCACTTTGCTCGCCACGTTTAATAGCAGCCCGCATCTCGATTATGCTGATCGCCAAGATGCGCGCACAAACTACTGATGACACATTTTTGGCTGCGCGCAGAGACCCGCGCGAACGAGGCGCGCAGCCCTCTCACCCCTGAGGGTGCGCAGGCATTACGCACGGCGGGGTATGACATCACGGTTGAAAACTGCCCAAATCGATGTTTCCCAGTCGCAGACTATGCGCAGGCTGGCTGCCTGATTGCCCCCTATAACAGTTGGGCGCAAGCCCCGAAGGATGCTGTAGTTTTAGGGCTAAAAGAACTGCCCGACGATGGCACGCCGCTGACGCATCGCCACATCATGTTTGGTCATGCCTATAAAGGGCAACCACAAGGCAAACCGCTGTTAGAGCGATTTGCAAAGGGCCGCGGCACCCTGCTTGATCTTGAATATCTGACAACGGATGCAGGCGCTCGTGTCGCAGCCTTTGGCTATTGGGCCGGATACACAGG